>NZ_JASDDF010000029.1:0-76144 GCF_030407535.1 Pseudoalteromonas sp. APC 3224
CCAAAATTAGAGCAATGATAAAAAAGTATAATATGAATAAAAAATTTTACTGAGTTTTTACAATAAAATATTTAGGTTTAATAATTCTTATGTTTTGATTGAAGTTCCGCTTAGCGCTGTGAGTTCAACCATTCTATGCAACATACAGCTTAAATCGTTCCGCAGGTGTTTCGTATTCTAGTATTTTTCGCGGACTCTCATTGCCAAGGTGATTGTGGAACGCATGGCTTCGCCACTTATTCGACCTACGCAAAAGGTAGGTTGGTTAAGCCGAAGACGCCACCCAACAGAGTTTCTAAGCATCAATTTAATAATGGAAAACTAACTCTAAAAAAGGCGTTCATTAAACTGTGATGAAAATAAATGATTGAGTAAAGACTGACAGTATCGTTCAAACAATATTCCTATTTATTTCTTTTTCAACGATTACTATTGCACCTTCCGCATAACAAATTTATTATATAACAAATTTGTTATGCGAGTGGTTATGAAAGTTCTATTTTTGTGCACTGAAAACTCGGCTAGATCTATCATGGCTGAGGCGTTGTTAAAACATCATGGTAAAGGTGAGTATGAGGTTTACAGCGCCGGTACTGAGCCAAATAATGTGGACAGCCGAACGCTATCAGCTATTGAACACTTTGGGTTGCGTACCGATGGTTTACGCTCAAAACACCTTGATGAAGTTAGCAATATCCATTTTGATTTTGTTATTACCCTGTGTGATAAAGCGGCCAAAGAATGCGATAGTCGAGTTAATGGCACTAATTGCCTTGCATGGGATTTTCCTGAGCCTCGTTCCCGCAAAGAAGCCAACCCGTTTGAAAAAACACTACAAGAGCTAAATGAACGGCTCAAAATGTTTTTGCTAACAAAAGAAAAGCAAAAACCAGCGCCAATCACACCAACTACTTTTTACAAAGCGCTAGCTGATGATATTCGTTTGAAAAGTCTATTAATTATTGCTGTTGAAGGTGAAGCATGTGTTTGTGAGCTAATGACTGCTCTGAGTGAAGAGAGTCAACCTAAAGTTTCTCGTCACTTAGCACAACTCAGAAAAACGGGCATTTTATCCGATAGAAAACACCAGCAATGGGTTTTTTATTCGATCAATCCAACACTACCAGAGTGGATGAAGCAAACTATTACATCAACGGTAGTGAATGATCCCATTTTCATTGAACAAGAGCTAGCCAGATTAAATGCGATGGGTGATCGTCCCACGCGTGTAGCAAGCTGCTGTAACTAGGGAGGATCATTATGGGATTTTTTGAACGCTATTTATCTTTTTGGGTCGCGATATCTATTGCTGTTGGTTATTCAAACGTATGGCATTTTCATCATTGCCTATTTTATTGCGCTAAAAATCAAGCTTAAACATAACATTGCAGCTCCATCGTGCTTAATTGGTACATCAAATTTCTTTGAGTTGGCTGTAGCTATAGCGATTTCTCTTTTTGGCTTGCATTCAGGTGCAGCGCTAGCAACCGTGGTTGGCGTTCTTGTAGAGGTGCCTGTGATGCTATCTCTCGTCGCGATTGTAAACAGAACAAAACATTGGTTTAACGAATAATTAAGAGGACTCTTATGCAAACTCACCCTTATGACAAACTGACACTTGATAATGGCGCCAGTTTTATATTTACGCCATGCCCAGGAACGAAAGAGGTTGATTTAACAACATCGGTAAAGCAACTCAAAGATGCGGGAGCACAAGCGATTGTCACTCTGATGTATGACGCAGAAATAAAGAAAAACGAGGCCGAAACACTTCCTCAAGTTTGTAGCGAACAAGGCATAAAATGGTTTCAGTTACCTATTTTAGATGATGATGCGCCTAATGATGGCTTTGCAACGGCGTTCAAATCTCACCTTAATGACGTGTTAGCTATTTTGTGTAATCAGGGCACGATAGCTGTGCACTGTAAAGGCGGTTCAGGTCGCACGGGCTTAGTGATTGGCATACTGATGTATGAGTTAGGTTACAACAAGACAAGCATTATTAACCAAGTACAGAAAGTACGCCCTAAGGCGCTTTCTAATCCTGTGCAACTTTCATTTTTTAATGAATATCAAAAAGTAGGAGTTTAACTATGACAATTAAAATTGGTATTAACGGTTTTGGCCGCATGGGCCGATTAACGCTTAGAGCAGCCTTTGGTTGGCAAAATATTGAGTTTGTGCAAATCAACGATCCTGCTGGCAACGCAGAAACACTGGCACACCTATTAAAGTACGATTCAGTGCATGGCACTTGGTCACATGATGTATCTAATGATGACAATAATGTCATAATCAACGGTCAAGCTATTCGGGTCACTCAAAATCAAGCAATTAACGATACGGATTGGTCTGAATGTGATGTCGTCATTGAAGCATCAGGTAAAATGAAAAAAACCGATCTGCTGCAAGCCTATTTAGATCAAGGTGTTAAGAAAGTAGTGGTCACTGCGCCAGTGAAAGAAGAAGGCGTACTCAATGTAGTGATGGGTGTTAATGACCACATTTATAATGCTGAACAACATGCTATTGTTACAGCAGCGTCTTGCACCACAAATTGCTTAGCACCAGTGATAAAAGTATTACAGGATAAAATCGGTATCAAACATGGTTCAATGACAACCATCCACGATATAACTAATACTCAAACCATTTTAGATGCACCGCATAAAGATTTGCGTAGAGCGCGTGCCTGTGGCATGAGTCTTATTCCAACCACTACAGGCTCAGCAACGGCTATTACCCATATTTTCCCTGAATTAAAAGGCAAATTAAATGGTCACGCCGTTCGTGTACCACTGGCAAATGCATCAATAACTGATTGTGTATTTGAAGTTGAGCGTCCAACAACTGAAGCTGAAATTAACGCTTGGATGAAAGAAGCGGCTGAAGGCGAGTTAAAAGGTATTTTGGGCTATGAAGAAAAGCCGCTAGTGTCAATTGATTATAAAACTGACCCGCGTTCAAGCATTATCGACGCGCTATCAACAATGGTCGTCAACACCACTCAGGTGAAGCTGTATACATGGTATGACAACGAGTGGGGATACGCGAATAGAACAGCTGAGCTTACTCGCAAAGTTGGTCTATCAATAAAAGGGTAATGTGACACTATGAAGCGCTTGGCATCATTATCAGACGATATTAAACAATACCTCGTGGTCACAGGCAACTATTGGGCATTTACCTTAACGGATGGCGCACTACGTATGTTAGTAGTGCTTCATTTCCATGCGTTAGGGTATAGCCCGCTTAGTATTGCTATGCTGTTTTTGTTTTATGAAATCTTTGGCGTTGTAACCAACTTGATTGGCGGCTTCTTAGGTGCTCGTTTAGGGCTAAATAAAACCATGAACATTGGTTTAGCTATTCAAATTGTTGCCTTGCTCATGCTAGCTGTTCCCTCTGAATGGTTAACAGTTGTATATATGATGATTGCCCAAGCGCTTTCTGGTATTGCCAAAGACTTAAATAAAATGAGTGCTAAAAGTGCTATCAAGTCGTTGGTTACCGATGGGCAAGAAGGCACGCTTTTCAAATGGGTAGCTATATTAACAGGATCCAAAAATGCTTTAAAAGGCGTTGGCTTTTTCTTGGGTGGTTTACTGTTAACCTTATTTTCGTTTAAAGGTGCAGTGTTGCTGATGGCAGGTGTATTGGCACTTGTATGGTGTTACAGCCTTTACGCTTTAAAAAGTGATTTAGGAAAAGCGAAGAGCAAACCTAAGTTCACCGATATATTCTCAAAAAGTCGTTCAATTAACCTCTTGTCGGCTGCACGACTATTCTTGTTTGGTGCCCGTGATGTCTGGTTTGTGGTTGCACTGCCCGTATTTTTGTCGCAAGCCTTTAATTGGGATCATTGGACGGTAGGCGGCTTCTTGGCACTATGGGTGATTGGTTACGGTTTCGTACAATCTATCGCACCTAATGTAATGAACCTCAAAGAAGGGTTTTCGCCTGCTACAGAAACAACCAAATGGGCGAGTTTACTGGCACTGGTTACATTAGGTATAGCCTTATCCCTGTATTTTAATTGGCAAGTAAAAACAGTACTCATCGCTGGTTTAATGTTGTTTGGTGTACTGTTCGCCATTAATTCATCGCTGCACAGTTATTTGATTGTTAGCATGGCAGATGCCGACGGTGTTTCTCTCGATGTTGGCTTTTACTATATGGCTAATGCGATGGGGCGTTTGATTGGTACAGTATTGTCAGGCTGGATTTTTCAGCTATATGGGTTAGCGGCTTGTTTAGCGATATCGTTTGTATTTATTGCACTGGCTGGGCTTTTCTCAACAAAGTTACCAACAACAGCAACTAAATAAGCATATAGCGGATTTAATAACTATCCTATGACACTCATCCGTTAGGGATAGTTAACTACCTCATGATGGTAATAAGCTTTTAGCTTAACGGTTGCATTGTGGCACAAAACTATTGTCTTTCTAAAATGAGTGAACGTATAAATTAGCTTAAAGGCACCTATAAAGTATTTACCCAAAAGCGTTTTAGGCATAAACGAGTTATACCTGAATGACTGAACTCACAGCAAAAACCGGACGGTCACCTTTTTATACCAAATGCATTTAAGATTTCCCTGACTTGATGTAAATAGTAATTTGGTTCCTGTATAAGGAACGATATGAGTATCGTGAGATAAGGTTTACTTAGCTACTTTATGTTAATGTAAATAAGATAATAATTAACTTTTTAAGGTTGAAGTAATGGAATATAACAATCTATCCAAGCTTGTAAAAAAAGTTCTCAAAACAGATCAAAGTGGTAATACAACAATGCCCTCAAGACGCGAAATGACAAGCAAAATTTTTGCGTTTATTATGCTTATTCCTGGAATTACTAGCATTGTGATGACAGTAACAAGCGAAGGAGGGGAAAGTATTTTCTTCGCGATTTCTGCAAGCTTCTTTTTAAGTATATCTATATTGCTTTTTGGTCGAAAGAGCCGCTTAGAGTTTAACGGGACAGAAAAAAAGCTTAATTTAAAAACCGCATTATGGGGTTACTTTCAAAGAAGTAAAGTTATTACATCGTTTGATACACTATCAATTGAATTAAGTAGTATAGGCGCGCAAGGCCCTTATCAAATTAAGTTTGTTGATCAGTTATATGAATTTAAACAGTATACAGATGCTAAAATGTTCATTTCGTTTTTATATAAAAAATATAATATTATTGCTGCTGAAACCATATCAGATTGGCCAAATAAAACGCCGATAAGGTTTGCTCAAAGCGAATTAGATATTTCACCACAAATTGCTCATGATAGCACAAAAGCTAATTCAAACTCTCATCTGGAAGATGTAGATTTTAATAGAGAGGATCTTGTTTTCATTGAAATATGGGATCGCAAATCGCTAATAAAATTATCCCTGCCATTTTTTGTTTTTACAGCCATTGCCGGCTTAGTTAAATACGGAGTGCTGTAATGTATTTTAAAGAACTATCTAGTGAGCTAGCTATTTATCGACAACCAAGGTTAACTAGATTATTGCTAGTTTTGTTGTGTGGTTTCTTTTTATTTATCGGGCTAATTAATGTGTTTAATTCTGATGAAGCAAAATCATTACCGATATGGGTATCTGGGTTTATATGCTGGCTAGGTTGGAGTGGCTCGTTTGGTGGCTATGTATGTCGTTTTGATCTCGCGAAACAAACCTTGGAATTAAAGTCGAGTAGTTTATATACTATTTTTAAACGTGTTTATCAATTATCAGATATTAAAGGTTTTAAAGCTATACCAAGAAAAGGCTACACACATAACTATAGATTATATGCAGTGTTAACTGATAATACTCATGTTGCTTTCGCAAGCTACAAAGGACGAGGATTTGCAGTTAAGGAGTGTATAAAAATGGCTGACTTTGTCAGTAAGCCTTATCAAATCAATATTGATACAGCTCCATTATAATTTTATGAGAACTAAGTAGCGCGGATTAACATATTTTTTAGAAACCAATGCCAAACGCTTAGTTTACTCCGGTGTTTATGGAGTTTAAGCTTAGCTCGCTACAAAAGAATTCGGGTATGAGCGATAATCGGTCATCGAGACTGGCTGAATATCGTAGTTAATTGATTGGTTAAACTGCTCTTTGCGCATATATTAATGAAAATGAGCGCTGCCCGCATATTGGTTCATTTAACTTTACCTAAAAAATTTAGAAAACTTTGTGATAGTAATGCCTTAGGTAATTTGTTAAAACTATATAAAGTAGATAAATGAGCGTTAAGTCGGCAGAAATATGCGCGATGAGCGCACTATTAAATTGTTATGCGCCAGAGTGCTCCTGAAAAACCTCAACCATACAGTTCAAGTCTAGAGGATATCAATGTGTCTAAAAAGTATATTATTAATTATAAAGAGTTAGAGCCCGGAGATATAATCCTTACCGCTGATAAAGGCATCGTTAGCAAAGGAGTCCGGTTGGGTACTCTTTCAAAATTTTCTCATGCAGCTATTTATGTTGGTGGGACAATGATCGAGGCAACTTTGTCTGGGGTGTTTTCTAAGAACCCTCAGCGACTTATTTTTGATTCAAAGGATCATGTGGCGATCTATCGCTATGATGGAGAACTGACAGAATCTCAAGTTGAAGATATCAGTAACTTTGCTCGCTCAAAAACATGCTCTTTATATTCAATTCCTGAGGCTACTACGTTAAGGCTTAGGGAATTACTTAAGAAACCCGCAACTAAACAGCAATTTTGCTCAAGGTTAGTTGCACTTTCTTATTCAGAAAGTGGGGTTAATCTTAAAAACTTAAGAAACCCTGCGTACTGTACGCCTAAACAATTGTCATTATGTAAAGCGTTTTACAAAGTTGATCATATGGTTCGAGAGGCTACCAGTGACGAAGTTTCGTTCTCAAAGACTGAAGATCCTACAATTACTCATCAGAAAGAAACTACTGAATGGGTTCGTCGAGTTCGGCAGTTAAGTCAAACGGATGCTCTCTCTATGAAATATGATATCCAAACAATAAATGACGTAGATGAGTTTCTTTATGAGAACAGAACATTTAATAATTCAATTTTAGAATCTGTAAAAAATGGTGGGTATCTGACATTCTATAAATATGACACTAAACGTAACCCTTGGAGGTATGATAGAGTCTTATTAGAAACAATGCTCATCTATCAGCCTGATAAAGAGTCATTTCTTGAAACTCAATTAAAAATTTCTTTTGATGTGTTTAATGTTTATAAAAATAACTTGGTTAAGTACTTGGAGTATTACTCTTCCACAGGGTTGAGTTATTACAAAGAGCATGGTTATTTGTACTATAACTTAATGGATCTAATTTATATTAGGTCAAAAAATATTAATGAAGTATCAGAAAAGCTAGGGTTTAAAAAAGAGGCATTCATAAGTAAGGAAGTAATGAATAGAGCCAAGGTAAACTGTGAGATCGCTACACAAGTTCTTGAAGGTAGCGTAAGCGCATAACAAACAATTTAAGAGGGATTCCCCACGCTTGGCATTTTTACTTCGGGTCAAGTTTAGTGATTACGGCGTCCAAATTGAATGTTCTGGTAGCGTGGCTCACCCCTTAATTGGGCGTTACCACTGTCTGCAAATGGCACAAACCGGAAATAGCCCACGCACTAATCCTATATTTATACATTAAGGCTTCTTTAGACTTAATATAATTCATTTTAATCATTCAACTATTTACCTAAACTTAGGGTCTGTTGGCCTTTACGGATTAATATTTGTTCAAACTAGGGGGAATTTAATCGCGACGCGAGATTTGTAACCTAGTGGGCTAAGTAAAAATCGAGCAACAAAGAGTTAATTGCCCCTAGGCAGAACCCTTCGGGCAGCGCCTGTTTGGCATTGATGCTGCGTTATCGCCTATTTATGGGGAATAACCACACCACATAGACTCTGCCTTGCCTAAAGACCAAACAGACTGCTGCAAATTTAACCTTGAAAGGTCAACAGACCCTGAACCTACTTAAATTTAAGGCGAGACTTTAGTTAATAAATCTCAATTTAAGTGCCATACTTCGAATGAAATTCAAACAATTCTCAACTTGCCGCGAATTCTCAATTTAAGTGGCGCTGGCCAAAAAAGGCAAAAAATTTAATTTTTGATTAAAAACCAATTGATAACTATTTTCGTTTAGATTAATATAAACCCACTAAATGAAATTGAGAGTTGTTTGTATTCATGTATGTTTGTCTTTGTCACGGTGTGACCGATAAAAAAATTGAGCAAACCATCGACGATGGTGCTACTACCATGCGCGAGCTAACTAAAGAGCTTAAAGTGGGCAGCCAATGCGGTAAGTGTTGTTGTTGTACTAAAAAGATCCTCAATCGTAAACTGATTCAAATTGCAGATATAACCGATCAAGTGGCTTAATAGTAATCTACATAAATAGGCCTACCTAAACGAATTGGTATAACATTTAAAAATTAAACATAAAAAAGCAGCCTTAGCTGCTTTTTTTGTATTTATAACTTTAACTTACAGTTGCGATTGTAAGTAGTTTTCAAGCCCAGTGTTTTTGATCAGTAGTTTCTGTGTTTCTAGCCAATCAATTTGCTCTTCTTGCTCATTTAAAATGTTGTCGAGCGCTTCACGGCTAATGTAATCTTTTTTACTTTCAGCTAGTTTAATGGCAGCACGAAGCTCGTCTACTGTATCAAGTTCAAAGCTCATGTTAGCGGCAATCATTTCTTCGCTGTTTTCACCAATGCGTAAGCGTCCTAAATCTTGAAGGTTCGGCAGGCCTTCTAAAAATAAAATACGCTCAATTAAACGATCGGCGTTTTTCATTTTTTGTATCGATACTTTGTAATCAGCTTTGTCTAGTTTACTAAAACCAAAATCTTTAAACATGCGTGCATGTAAAAAGTATTGGTTAATACCCACAAGCTCATTAGCAAGTACTTTATTTAGTGCTGCAATAACGTCTTTATCGCCTTTCATAATATAAGTCCTTATTCGCCCATTTGAGCTTGGTGATAGTTTTGAGTGCCAATTTTGTCAATCAGACCCAGTTGTTGCTCTAACCAGTAAACGTGATCTTCTTCGGTATCAAATAATAGCTTTTCTAAAATTTCACGAGATTGATAATCTTGCTGTTGTTCACAGATAGCAATAACCTCTTTAACACACTCAACCACTTCAAGTTCTAAGGTTAAGTCGTTTTGCATCATGCTTTTTACATCGTCACCAATTAACAGATCACGACGTTTAGTCATGTTTGGTACGCCTTCTAAAAAAAGAATACGCTTGATTAGCCAATCAGCGTGATCTTTTTCTTCTTCCATTTCATGGTTAAGACGCTCATAAAGTTTGTTTAAGCCCCAATCGTCGTACATACGAGAATGAATAAAATACTGGTCAATAGCAGCTAATTCGTTAGCTAACAATGTATTGAAGGCGTCGATTACTTTTTGATTACCTTTCATAGCGCTTATCCTAAAAATTCTAATTGTGGCTAGTCTAGTATATAGGCACAGAATTGCAAGTAATTTACTTATAAATCATATGGTTAATATTGAGTTTGATTCTCGTTTAAGTTTGCATTGCTGGTTAATAAACGGACAGGTTGTTATTTGTATTTTAGATCAGCAAGTTAGTTGAGGGTATAAGCGCGTTCATACCGTAAAAGTATGAACGCGTAAGTGATCAAAATTGATAAGTAACACCCACTGTGGCCGTGGTACCTAAACCTTTAATGTTGTATCCACCATAGGTGTAAGATTGCGCACGGGCAGGGAAGTAGTCTTGGTTAAATAGGTTTTCTATCCCGATAAAACTTTTCCAGTTGTCTGCAAACTGATACTGACCACTTAAATTAAAAACCGTGTAGTTATCGACAGGTCCCTGATCGCCAACATATTTACCATTATCATTAGGCTCAAAGCGCTTTCTATCACCCACATACAAGTAACTTAATGTTAATGATAGGGTATCCGTAGGTTGCCAGTTAAGATTGGCTGTGGCTTTTGGTGGGCTGATTTGCTTAGAGCCTAAATATATATCGGCTTCAGTATTTTCACCTTCTACATAACTATAAGTTGCTAGTAATTTAAGAGATGGGCTTATGGTGTAGTCTACTAAGGCTTCATAACCCCAAATTTCTTGAGGTGCTCTAACCGGTTCATAAACACCCGTTACTTCATTAAATTTGTTTGTAGTGCCAAGCTCAGAGGTGCTTCGATATGCTGCGACTTCTAAACGAACTGCATCAAATTGAGAATTAAAACCAATTTCATAATTATCGATAATTGAAGCTTGTGTTTGAATAAGGCCTATATCATTTACTGTGGCAGAGCGAAGTAGGCGGCCAATATCTGATATATCAGATCCCTGTGAGTAGTTTAAAAAGGGGCTGAATTTTTCATCTAGATTGTATTTAATGCCCACGTTATAGGTCGTAGCATTGTAATCAACCGTGTCGCCTTTTACGCTAATTGGCACAGAGCATTGCGTGGCCGTTTTACATAATTTAAGCGTGCGATAATCATCTACGCTAAGGTCGATATTTTCTTTGCGTACACCGGCCTTTATTATTAAGTTATTAGCAATAACCCACTTAGTTTGTAAAAAGCCCGCGACACTTTTCATGTCCATTTCTGGCACCCAAACACGCCCATCAACCAGCGGTTGTGCAGTCACATCATTTAAAGCATCAATTCCGTAAATAAATGACGCTTCAACTGAGTCAAAGTCAACCTGGGTATTAAAAGTTGCTCTGGCGCCTTTTTTTTCTGAACTTATAACTGATTGACCACCTTGATAATTCTCATCAGGATTGGCAAGGTTTGGAGAGAAGAAAAACACATTTTCTATATCTTGCGTATAGAGGTCTAACGTCATTTGTGTGTTTTCAAGCAGTGCGTAGTCGGTGTATTTTAAGGTTATATTTTCGTTGCCTTCTGGCCCTTGTGGTTTACCTTGCTTTTGTAATTCTGACGGCACATGAATGGCGTAGGTTTTTTCTCTTAGGCTCATATCACCAACAACATCGCCTAAGTCGGTTTTTTGTTGTGAACTGAAGTAGTTATAACTAAATTGGAGTTGCTTTTCATCATCAAAGTCATAGCCAAGCTTAGTGAAGTAATTTTGTGTAACGGCATCAGATAAACCATATTGTAAACCGAGAATATCGCCTTGCGAATCGCGTTGTACACCGTTTTCTTCATAGCTTGCAGTTACTAAGTAGCTAAACTTATCGGCACGACCATTCAATGCTGCAGATAACCTTGCGCCTGCGCTTTCTTCAAGTTTTACCGCACTAAAACGACTCGATAAGCTTATTTCACCTTGGGTTTGGCCATCGCTTTGTGCTTGTTTGGTAATATAGTTAATAATTCCGCCTGATGCGCCGTTACCATAAATTGACGTTGCCCCTTTAATGACCTCTATTCGACCTATTGCGCTTGGATCTAAGGTTTTTACCCCTAATGATCCGTTACGCAGTGGCGTTGACTGTGGCACGCCATCAATCATGATCAGTGGGGCACGCCCGCGTAAAGTTTGTCCTGAATTACTTGAGCTTCCAGTATCTGGAGCAAGGCCGGGAACCATTTGTGCTAAAAGGCTTTGTAATTCTGGATTAACTTTTAAATGCGCTTCTATTTGCTTTTGACTAATAATAGTTATGGAAGCAGGGACCTCATCAATACTTTCAAAAACACGACTACCCGAAACAATAACGTGCTCCATTTCTGTTTGATTTAAATTTCTTTGGATCGTTGATTCGTCTGCAATACTGGCGCCACTGACTATTAATGCTATTAAGCTCAGAGATGTTTTAAACATGCGGGTCCTTCGTTTGAATGGTTTTAGTTGTATTAATGATGGGCGCAATATTAAGAGTAATTTAAAGTAAACGCAAGGTTAATGATAATTGTTTTTATTTGCATGTATGCTATTGCAAGCTATAGGTGGTCAAACATAACGTTGCGTTAAAATAGATGCTCGTAACGGCAGTTGATTATTGTTAGCAGGCCTTCTGCGTTTTGTTGCACAAGGCATAAAAATAAAGATGCGATTAGCTTTAATTACAAAGTAATTTGTATAATCAAACTAAGGTGAACAACACTCAATTACGCAGTGTTCAATTGCAAATTCATCATGTAAATAGTGTTTTATGGCATTAAGCTCAATAGGGGTATCTGTTTGCATCACAATTTCACAGTGAGTGGTAGTATCGTCCAGTTGCCACGCTTTTATTGATTTTATTTGCGTAATAGCAAACTGTTGCAGTAATTTCTTGCTTATAAGTTGCTGATCAAAATCAATGGGTGCTGCTTGCATTAAAATGCTGCAGCTGGCTTTCAGTAATAACACGCCGTGATAAATAACGTACAGTGATATTAAAATGGTCGCTATTAAATCAACTACATACCACTGGTATAAAATGATTAAAGTACCGGCAATAATAACGACTATTGATGCCATTGCATCAGATACATTATGAATAAACGCCGCCTTTATATTCATGTTATTTTTAGCGCCGGCTTTAAAGGTTAATAACGCAGTGACTAAATCAACGAGTAGCGCTACTGCGGCAACCCATACAATAATCCAACCGTTAATTGGTTGGGGGTTTAAATAACCATTTATGGCTTCAAAAATTAAATAACCCCCGATCACTATTAACGTAGTGCTATTAAAAAGGGTTGCTAGTATTTCTGCGCGTTTGTAGCCAAAATGATGGGTTGTATCAGCCTGTTTATTGCCAATTTTTCGGGCAACGAGGGCAATAAAAATAGAGGCCGCATCACTTAGGTTATGTAATGCATCGGCAATTAATGAAAGGCTGCCAGAAAATACGCCACCAACAACTTGCACTGCAGTCAGTAAAACATTTATAAATACGGCAAGGGTGAGCTGTTTATCACTTTGGTTATCATCAACGTGACTATGTGAGTGACCATGACCCATTCTAGTTAAACTCCCTTATTGCTTTACTTTTTACCCATAATGACAACTTTTTACCATTTATAAAAGCGCTGTTTTAATTTGTTTTTTAGATATCGTAATGGCTAAATTTAAATAACCCCGTGATAGTTACGTATTGAATATAAAAACGATATGCTAGGGTATAAATAAATATATTAATGGCTTAAGTTATCATAATTATTTAGGCACTTTTTATTTTAAATTTAATAGGCATAAAAGTCGTTTTGAAGGGTTAATAACAATGAACACAGCAATAGAAATTCGCGATGCACAGCCAAGTGATGCAAAAACAATTCTGCATTTTATTAATGAGCTTGCCATTTACGAAAAAGAGCCAGATGCAGTTAAAACCAATGAACAAGCAATTTTAGATACACTTTTTTGCGACGGCGCAACAGCGCATAGTTTAATTTGTTTACAAGATGGTGAGCCGATTGGTTTTGCGGTGTATTTTTACAACTACTCTACTTGGTTAGGTAAGAATGGTCTCTATTTAGAAGATTTATATGTTAGCCCAGATAGCCGTGGAAATGGTGCCGGTAAAGCTATCATGAAAGAGCTGGCAAACAGAGCAATAAGCAAAGACTGTGGCCGCTTTGAGTGGGTAGTGCTTGATTGGAATAAACCCGCGATTGATTTTTATAATAGCATGGGTGCTGAGCCACAGAATGAATGGATTATATATCGTTTAACGGGCCAAGCATTGATTGATTTTGCAAACAAAGATTAGGGTCTGTTGACCTTTTAAGGTTAAATTTGCAGCAGTCTGTTTGGTATTTAGGCAAGGCAGCGCCTAAGTGGTGTGGTTATTCCCCATAAATAGGCGATAACGCAGCATCAATGCCAAACAGGCGCTGCCCTTCGGGTTCTGCCTAGGGGCGATTTACTCTTTGTTGCTCGGTTTTTACTTAGCCCACTAGGTTACAAACCTCGCGCCGCGATTAAACCGCCCCTAGTTTGAACAAATTTTAATCCGCAAAGGTTAACAGACCCTAGTGCCGAATATGGCCAGTAATATACCTAGTTTTTGTTAAGCTAAGCGCTACATAATTTATAAGAGCAATTTATGGTTAATCAGCATTGGCAAAAAGCGCGTCAGAGCCGCGATGCGCGTTTTGATGGGCTTTTTTATGTAGCGGTAAAAACCACAGGTATTTATTGTCGGCCAATTTGCCCCGCGCCCACTGCGCACGAAAAAAATGTAACCTACTATCAGTTTGCGCACTCTGCTGCGCAAGCAGGGTTTAGGCCTTGTATTCGTTGCAGGCCCGATAGCGCACCAGGTAGTGCTGTTTGGCTGGGATCAAAAACCACAGCATTGCGTGCTAAGCAGTTAATTGATCAATATAACGAGTGCGATTGTGAAGTGCTTGCTGCGCGTTTAGGAATAAGCAGCCGCTATTTAAGGCGGCTTTTTTCTCAATATTTTGGTCTTTCAGTAACTCAATATCGGTTATTTAATCAATGCCATTTTGCAAAAAAATTGATTCAAGAAACCAGCTTACCGCTTACCGAGATAGCGTTTGCTTCCGGCTTTAAAAGTGTGCGACGATTCAATGATGCTTTTTTAAAACAACTTAATATCGCGCCCTCAGCGCTCAGAACCGCCAAGCACTCAACTGATCTTGGGCTCACCTTAATTTTGCCTTTTCGACCGCCATATAACTGGCAAGCATTGCATGGGTTTTTAGCAAAACGACTTATAGAGCCAATAGAGTGGTTAACGCCAACCAGTTATGGGCGTACTTTTACTTATAAATCGTGTAGAGGCCGCTTTAATGCTGAATTTATTGCAGATAAACATCATTTTCGGGTGCAAATTGATATAGATAATACGCAATATTTACAGCCAGTTATTAACAACATTCGCCGTGTACTTGATTTAGATGCAGATACTTATTTAATTGAGGCGCATTTAAGCGAACACATTAATAATGCATTTCCACTTACTAAAGGCTTAAGGTTACCGGGTATTTGGTCAACCTTTGAAGCGGGTATTCGCGCTGTGTTAGGTCAGCAGGTGAGTGTAACTGCGGCGCATAATTTAGTGACTCAATTAGTGCAACAGCTTTCAGAGCAACAAGAGGGAAAGGTGTACTTTCCAACACCTGAAGTAGTGGCAGGTAGTGATTTTGCTTTTTTTAAAATGCCGCAGGCACGTAAAAATGCACTGCATAATCTCGCTGAATTTTGTGCTATTAACCCCAAGGAAGATGATTTAGACCAATGGCTTACTTTAAAAGGAATTGGCCCTTGGACGGTTAATTACGCAAAACTGCGCGGTCAAAGCCAACCCGATATTTTACTTGATGGCGATTTAGGGGTTAAAAAAGCCCAAGCTGCAGCAAGCTCGTTTGAATCTGCGAACTGTGCACCATTTCGATCTTACTTAACTTTTCAACTTTGGCAGCAATTATGATAGTGCAAACCAGTTTACCCAGCCCGATTGACGATATTATTATTCAGGCAACTGAAAACGGTATTAGTTATGTGGGGTTTTATCCACCGACTAGTTGTATCAGTACGCCTTTAAATAAGGTGACTAATTCACATGTTTTATCTTGTGTGGCGCAGCTTAATGAGTATTTTGCTCATACGCGTACTGAGTTTGATTTAGAGCTTGATACTGGCGGCACGCCATTTCAGCAAAGCGTATGGCAGGCATTACAAAGCGTACCGTTTGCTAAAGTGGCAACCTATAAAGATATTGCCATACAATTAAATAATCCTAAAGCAGTGAGGGCGGTGGGGGCTGCAAATGGCAAAAACCCAATCAGTATTATTGTGCCGTGTCACCGCATCATTGGTGCAAATAAAAAGCTAACTGGTTATGCTGGTGGCCTAGAGCGTAAGCAATGGTTACTAGAGCACGAAGCAAAATAAATAAAATAGCGTTTCCAAATTTGTATTCTCTGCACTTTAGGGTAGCATAAGCGCACTTTTTATTTGAAGGCACGGCCATGGCGCAATTATACTTTTACTACTCTGCAATGAATGCAGGTAAATCAACCACTTTATTACAATCAGCGTTTAATTATAAAGAGCGCGGTATGGAGCCGGTGATCCTCACGGCTGCCATTGACGATAGAGCAGGAGTGGGCAAAGTATCCTCACGTATAGGCCTTCAAGCAGATGCACATATTTATGATGCGGATAAAGACGTATACGAGCTAATTAAATCGCTCAATAGTGATAAAAAACGCCATTGTGTACTCGTGGATGAATGTCAGTTTTTATCTAAAGATCAAGTTATGCAGTTAACCGATGTAGTCGATGAATTAGGTATTCCCGTATTGTGTTACGGCTTAAGAAACGACTTTAGAGGAGAGTTATTTAGTGGCTCGCAATATTTACTTGCTTGGGCTGATAAGTTAATAGAGCTTAAAACGGTGTGTCATTGTGGGCGTAAAGCAAATCACGTATTACGTACCGATGAAAATGGCGAGGCTATTGCCGATGGCAACCAAGTAGAAATTGGCGGCAACGACCGTTATGAATCGGTGTGCCGCAAACATTATAAAGCCGCGTTAAATATGGGCCGTTAAGGCTTTAATAAAGGTATCTATATCCGCTTTGGTAATACCTAAGTGGGTTACTAGCCTAAGTTGCTTACTTGGGCTAAACACAATGTCCTGTGCTTTTAAATCGGCTGCTAGTTTTGTGATGTTTATGCTGTTATCAAACGTAGCGTAAACCATGTTTGTGGTATTACTCATGTTTACATTAAAACCTGCCACGTTATTTAACTGCTTTGCTAAATAACGTGCATTAGCGTGGTCATCGACTAAACGTTGAGTGTTATTTTCTAAAGCATATTGCCCCGCAGCAGCTAATATACCCGCTTGGCGCATACCGCCGCCAAGCACTTTTCGCCAGCGTCTAGCTTTGGCTATCAATGCTGTTGAACCAAGCAATAATGAACCAACAGGTGCACCTAATCCTTTTGATAAGCAAATAGATACAGAGTCAAAATGTTGGGTTATTTCTTTAATATCAACGTTAAGCTCGGCAGCGGCATTAAAAGCGCGAGCGCCATCTAAATGCAGTGCTAAGTTATGTTGGTTAACAAATTCGCGTGCTTTGAGTAAATAATCAATACCGAGTACTTTACCACCTATGGTGTTTTCAAGGCTTAACAGGCGGGTTTTTGCAAAGTGGCTATCATCGGGTTTAATTGCTGCAGCAATTTTAGTAAAACATAGACTACCATCGGCTTCATTTTCAATAGGCTGTGGCTGAATAGAGCCTAAAACAGCAGCACCACCGCCTTCAAACTTGTAGTTATGAGCACTTTGGCCACATATATACTCGTCGCCGCGTTCACAATGGGCCATTAATGCAAGCAGATTTGTTTGTGTGCCTGAGCTACAAAAAAGTGCATCTTGCACATTAAAGCGTAATCGAGCATAAGCTTCTAATTGGTTTACACTTTCATCATCGCCATAAACGTCGTCGCCGACGGGGGCATGATACATAATATCCCGCATTTTGCTGCACGGTTTTGTTACTGTATCTGAGCGAAAATCTATCATGGGGTGTCCTTAAGTGGCTTTATACTAATTCTTCACAAATTTGTTCTCGGGTGGCTTTATCAAAATAGCTCCATGCAATAAAGCGACTGACTTTTTGTCCTTGTGCCATTTCAACAATTTTAAATTCACTAATAGGCTGTTGTTTTAGCTGTGCTTCTAAGGCTGCTAGAGTTTCTTTTTTAGAAACCAACGAGGTAAACCAAATTACTTGGTCACTGTGATCCCTGCTTTCTTTGATCATAGTAGAAATAAAGGCCAGCTCACCACCTTCACACCACAGCTCATTACTTTGTCCGCCAAAATTAAGTGCTTGCGAAGGCGCTTTGCCTAAGTTTTTCCATTTACGTTCACTGCCTTTATTGGCTTCTTCTGCACTGGCGTGAAATGGCGGGTTACACATCGTTAAATGATACAAATCTTTCGCATTAACCACCCCTTTAAAAATATGCTCGGGATTTTTTTGTTGTTTAAGCGTTATTTTTAGATTATTGAACTGAGCGAGCTGCTTGGCTATTTTTATTGCTGCAGAGTCTATGTCGCTGCCAGTAAAGTGCCATTGGTATTCGCTATTGCCCGTTAGCGGGTAAACTAAGTTAGCGCCAGTGCCTATATCAAGCACTTTAATTTGTCGGCCAGTGGGAATAACCTGCTGATTATCTTCGCTGAGTAAGTCAGCTAAGTAATGAATATAATCTACTCTACCTGGAATAGGTGGGCACAAGTTGTGCTCAGGAATGTCCCAAAAGTTAATGTTGTAATGACTTTTTAATAACGCCTGATTCAAGGTTTTTACAGCTAAGTTATTACTAAAATCAATACTTTGATTGCCTGTTGGAGTCGTAATTAAAAAAGCAGTTAACGAAGGGGTTTGCGAGGTAAGCAAATTAAAATCGTAACCATTTTTGTGTTGATTGCGCGGATGTAATTTAGAACGAGTTGATTTTGCTTTCATGAGGCTTTTTTAACAACAGGAATAAAAGCCAATAGTAACAAATACAGACAGAAAAAGTGCATAATTTTCCCTTTGGCTTACCAGTTATTACTGGTAGGATGAGTTGTTAGCAATTATAAGGAATTCGCTTTGGCAGTTACTCAAGAGTCTGTTTTTATTAAATTAGGTGACCATCAAACACTGCATTTGCGTCGTATCGCCAACCAGCAGCCAAGTGGGCCTGTGGTGCTATTAATTCATGGCGCGGTAGAAAATGGCAAAATATTTTACACTCATAGCAATAAAGGGTTAGCGCCTTTTTTAGCTGAACAAGGGTATTGTTGTTACGTAGCTGATTTACGCGGGCGTGGTGAAAGTAAACCTGCTATTTGTAAGCAAGCACGGTATGGACAAACTGAGGCGATTGTTGAAGATATTCCGGCATTTATTGAGAAAATTGAACAGTTAGAGAGTAAAAAACCTGACTTTTTAGTTGCTCATTCTTGGGGTGGGGTGTTGCTTAATAGCGTGTTTGCTCGCTTTCCTGAGCTGATAAACGATGTAAAAGCGTGTGCCTATTTTGGTTCAAAGCGTTCGCTATTTAATAACCACCCTAAAAAGTTATTTCAGGCCAATTTGATTTGGTATTTTATGGCACCAATTTTAGCGAAAAAACACGGTTATTTACCGGCAAAACGCTTAAAGTGGGGCAGTGATGACGAAACTCAAAAGTCGCATTATCAAAGTATGCAGTGGGCTAAGCAAAAGCCATGGATAGACAGTGATGACGGCTTTGATTACGCTAAAACATTAGCAAGCCTTACGCTTCCTCCAACGTTACATATTGCGGCAGTAAAAGATAAAGCATTGGCACAGCCTATCGATATTCAAAAGTTTATTGATGAGTCAGGTACTGGGGTGCAAAAAATGCAAATATATGGCCGCCGCTTTGGGCACAAAGTAGATTACGATCATATTAATATGCTTACTCACCCACAGGCACGCCAAGAGCAGTTTATGGATGTGCTTAATTGGTTTGAGGCAACGAGAGCAAACTAAGTAAAGGTGCTTCATAACGCTGCCACTTATCAAGGCTTTTGTTATTTACAGGTTGCCTGATGGCATGTTTACTAAGCGTTGTAACTGCGCTTTTATTCTTGTAAAAGTCTAAACAAGTGTGTTCAAATTCGCAGCCCGTAAAACTCAATAGTGCGGTTAATTGTTCCTTTGGATTTTCAATTAGCTGCTCATAACTTAAATTATAAATAGCTAAGCGGTTAAACTGCTGCCAATGGCTCATTAGTTTTTCATAAAGCTGATGATACAAAGTAAACTCATTTAAATCACAAAAATAGGGTTCGTTTTCAGCAAAGTAATTAGTAAACACTGAAAAGGCGGTTGCATGAAAGTTACGGGTCAGGTTAATAAACTTAGCATCTGGGAATAAAATATAAATTAGCCCTAAGTTTTGGTAGTTGCTCGGCAGTTTATTGATCACAAATGGGCAGTTGCCCCCAAAAGAGCTTAACGTTTCTAAATAAATATCTCTGGCTTGGTTAATTAAAGGCGTTGTTAGTTTAGCTAAACATTGAGGGTAGCGTAATCTTGTTTTATGTTCTAAAAAAGCAACTACCTTACTACTAATACTGGTGTCTTCTCCAAGCGTTGCCCATTGACTGTGCCCTGATAACATTTGCTCAAGTAGGGTTGAGCCGCTTCGTGGCATACCAATAATAAACACGGGCGTAACAGGATACTGCTTATTTAGGTTTGCTAAATTGAGCACACTTTCATTGTTATATTCAATAAGTTGATCATAAAACTCAATTAAATCCTCAGTATTAAATTCACTGAGTTTACGTTGTTGCTGATTGGCAATAACAAAGTAATTAAATGCTTGATCAGTATCATCTAACTTGTCGTAACTTTTAGCTAAAGCATAATAACAGACCATTTTTAAGCGTAGGTTATTTGTTTGCGTTAAAAAATGGTGTAACTGATCAATGTAATTATTTGCTTTATTAAAGCGCCCTAATTGTACCAATTCAAATAAAACATAAGCCGTAACCGGTGCTATCCCAAGCTTTAATGCCTCCTCAAATGTGGCCTGCGCTTTATCAAGCTCGCCAAAGTTTAAATAGTGCTGAGCTAAATAATAATGAGTGTCTGGGTTTTCTGTAGCAATACTGGTTGCGTATTCGAGTACTTTTTGCGCATCTTCAGGGGAGTTGACCGCATTAAATGCATCACTTAGTGCATATAAGGGTTCTAATACATAGGGTAGATGCTGACACGCCCGTTGTAGTATATACACAGCGGCATCAAATTGTTCTAAACGCAATGCGACCTTACCTAGACCAAATAGGGCGTCACCATTGTCTGGCTCTGATTGTAAAAGCGTTTTGAAATGAAACTCAGCTTCTCTAAGCTTGTTTTGTGATAATAACTCATTTGCTTTTTTTAGTAGCATAATACAACTAATATTCTTTTTATTTACTATAACCCTAACGCCATAAAAAATGCGAGTAAATAGGCATCTTAGAGCCAATAAAAAGGCGAAATGCATTACACATTTCGCCTTTTTTGTTGTTAACACACTTTAGAAAGTATAGGTTGCTTTAGCGTAGTAAAAACCACCATTAATACCGTATGGAGAAGTTTCGTAGTACTTACCACCCCAATTGTTATTAGGTGCTACGGTAAAATCAAGTTTCTCTGCTTCTTGGTCCAGTAGGTTTTGTGCACCGACTGAGAAACTGATTGAGTCATTCATAAAGTAAGTTACTTCAACATCTAATGTTACTGCTGCATCAGCTATTTTAGCGGTTTCATCATAATCTACGTGAACACCTTGGTACTCACCAAAGTAGTTAAGACGAGAAAATGCTGAAAAGCTTTCCCATTGCTGTGCCCAGCTCAGTGTTGCGCGGTGATTAGGTAAGTCATTTTCAAGACGACTTACTTTAAACGCACCTGTGATATCACTTGAGCGTGTTACTTCTGTTTCATTCCAGTTGTACGCTAAGCTAAATGTAGAACTACCATTGAATAATTCAGCTGAGTAGTTAGCCACTAAGTCAACACCTTGAGTAGTGGTATCAAAGTCATTGGTAAAGAAACTAACTTGCGCTAAGTTTTGTACGTTAGGTACACCGGCAGCTTCGAGCGTGTCTTTATCAGCTTGACTAAGTTCAATTTTATCTGATTGGCTAATACGATCATCTACTTGGATGTTGTAGTAATCAACTGTTAAGAATAAATCGCCTATGGTGTATACCGCACCAAAGGTATAGCTTTGTGATTCCTCAGGCTCAAGTTCAGTACCACCAAGCTGAATAGCAATTGGGTTTGTAGGTGGTAATAGCGCTGAGTCTACTAATACACCGCTGCTTAAGTTAGTTTGTACGTTACTAACATTCGCTTGGCCTACGGTAGGTGCACGAAAACCAGTACTAATTGAACCACGAATATTCAGATCATCAGTAAGGTGGTATTGACCCATTAACTTATAGTTAGTGGTTGAACCAAAGGTATCGTAATCTTCGTAGCGAAGCGCTAAGCCCATTAAGAACTCTTCAGTGAATGGCGCTTCAATATCAATGTAAGCTGCATAGTTTCGACGGTCGTATTCGCCTGCATCTGATGGTTTAAATCCAGGGAAACCGTTAGAACCAATACCAAAACCTTGATCAGTTAGTGGGCCAGCTATAAACGAAGCTTCATCGCCTGATACCACGGTAAAGGTTTCTTCATGCCACTCTAAACCACCGGCAATGTTTACATCGTAAGCTAAGTCAAAGTCAAAACCCTTTGAAATATCAAAATTAAAGTTTTTCTCTAATTGTTCATATTTACCTGGGCTAAAATCACGCGGGCTATCTGGACCCAACGATGCATTGATTGTGTCGTATATAAAGTAGCGAGATTCGTTATACCCTACAGTACCGCTTAGGTCATAGTAAGCGCCTTCTAAAAAGCCGCCAGTAAACTCACCTTTAGTACCAATAGTGAGTGACGTATCTGTGATATTACCACCAAAGTTTGGTGTAAAACCGCCCGGAAGCATTTCGTTAAATGCGAAACAATCAGGGTTGTTTGCTACGCCATTAATGTAGTCAGGGTTATCAAGAACGTTGTCATCAATCATGATTGTTGGACAATTACCGCTCATGTCGCCGGTTAAATCACCAACAAGGAGTGTTTCGCCACCATCGTTTGAGTATGCACCAGGGCGAGTATGCGGGTTACGGTAATAAAAACCACCACGTACATCACGCTCAGAATAGTTACCAAACATATAAAATTGTGAGTCATTAGTAAGCTCTAAGCCAACATTACCAAAGATAGAGATGTCGTCATCTACCTCTGGTGCACCCCATACTTGAGTGATCGGAGCAATGTCTGGTACTCCAGCCTTGATAAGTTGAGTTGCATCGTAGCGTTGAACTGAACGGCTGGTCGCATCGGCTGTTTTGTACTGAAAGCTTAAATTTGCAAAACCGCTATCGGTAAACGGTAAACCCACATTACCTGAAATTTGGGTTGTATCACCGTCGCCCTCGTAATATTGGCCTTTACGAACTTCAAATGACCCGCCTTCCGAGGCATCTTTAAGTTGGAAATTTAAAACCCCAGCAATCGCATCAGAACCATATTGTGCAGCGGCACCATCGCGAAGTACTTCTACTTGTTTCAATGCAATACTTGGAATAACTGAAATGTCGGCACCTTGCGCACCATCATTAATACCACCACCTAAAAAGGCAATAACTGAAGCGCGATGACGACGTTTGCCGTTAAGTAAAATTAATGTGCTATCTGAAGGTAGTCCGCGTAGGTTTGCAGGGCGCACTAGTGAAGCGGCATCACTAATTGGCATTGAGTGAACGTTTAAAGAAGGAATAGCCCCTTTTAACAGCTCTAGCATATCAGTATTACCTGATTTGCTAAGCTCTTCACCACCGATAATGTCGATAGGAACAGGTGAGTCACCAATAGAGCGTGGCGCAGAGCGCGTACCAACTACGGCAATTTTTTCTACGTTTTTGTTTACTTTAACTTCGGTTTGCTCTTCTTGAGCAATTGCTGAACCAGAAACAAACAAGCCTGCGGCTGTTGTTGCTAGAGCAAATTTGATCGCCTGTTGAAGCGTATTGCTTTTTAATTTCATTCTAAATATCCCCAGTTAGAATTAATTTGTATAGTCTATTACTGACTTATTATTGTGGACATTTCACGTTCAATGGGGAGCAAATATAGCTAACTCACTCCTAAAAGCTTAATTAATTAAGCGCACCTCCTGTGAGTCCTCGAATAGACTATAGATAAAAAAACTAAAGAGGGCAATGGGTAATTAACCACTATTTAACAAGTTGAAACAAATGATTTATCTAAAAATAACGCAGAGTTAATTGCAGCTAGGGCGAGAAAAGGAGGAAAAAACAGACATTGATACATAATGACTAACTAAATAAGTTAATTTAGTCATTTTATATTACTGAATTAAATTGATTTGCTGTTGATATTTTCACCATGATGTTTTTTCCACGCTGCCAGCTTTTCTTTATATTCATCCCACACACAAGGGCAGCAACTGCCGCCGCCACAACATTCATCAGATTTTGGTCTTTCGGGTTTGGTGTCGGGGCGATTTTTTTGCATTTTTTATTACAAAAGTGGAAAAAAGGACACTTAGAATAAATGATTGAACAAAGCGTGTAAATTATTCTTTGTGAACTTAGAGCGCTGTGTGAGAATACAGGCTATGCGATTATATAAAGTCATTCATCGTGCCCCCTGGCGGGTTGCTAAAATTAGTAAAAAGCGACAGCAACTGCGTTTTCGCCGTGCTATGGTGGCGCTTAAAATAGCCCTTGCTCAAGAAAGGCAAGAAACCAAAGAGATGCTAATAACCTACAAGCGTTATACTCAAGGGCAAACAAACAAAGCAGAGCTAAAACGCGCCAATGAGCAGTTTGTTGATATATTAAAAGGGTTGGGGCTAGGCATTTTTGCGTTATTACCCTTTGCACCATTAACTATTCCATTGGTTGTTAAGCTAGGGCAGTTTGTGGGTGTTGATGTATTGCCGAGCTCTTTTAGTATGAATAAGACTATGAAAGAAATTGATCAAGAAATTACTCAACAAAACCAACAGCAAGACTCAACTCCTCCCGAAAAGAAGTAAGCTAGTTAGGGTATAATTAGCTATACCTTTTAATAGTGCTTATTGTTATGCTAGGGTATCAATTTCTATTATGTGAGTCATTAATGAGCGCTTTACTTTGTCATACCTCTTCAGGTATCCCTCTATCTTTTATTGTTAAAAATGAATTAACAGACTGGCTTACTCAGCAACCGAGCTTTGTGCAGCAGTGGCTTGCAAATACCGATTTTGAAAAGTCAGGACTGGCGTTAATACCAAACGCAGAAACGGGTGAACTAAGCCAAGTATTTTGTATTATGCAACGAGCTGATGATTTTTGGGCCGCTGGCGAGCTTGCAAGTAAATTACCTAAAGGCTGCTATCAAATTCAGGGTGATGAATCGTTAGTTTCTCAACTTGCTTTAGGGTTTGTGTTAGGTGGTTATGAGTTCAGTGAGTATAAACAAAAAGCCACAGCTAAAGCTCAGCTTGGCATTGCTGATAAAACATTATATGAACAAGTAAAACAACAAGCAGATGCAATTAATCTAGCCCGTGATTTAGTAAATACCCCCGCTGCCGATATGATGCCGCAGCACTTATCACAAGTAATGAGCGATTTAGCTGATACATTCGACGGCGAGTTTACCCAATGGGTAGGCGATGAGCTATTAGAACAAAATTATCCAACTATTCATATGGTAGGCCGTGCAAGTGAAAACAAACCGCGTTTACTCGATTTGAAGTGGGGGGCGGTTGATGCGCCACAAATTACATTAGTAGGTAAAGGTGTATGTTTTGACTCAGGTGGACTGGATTTAAAACCAAGTTCAGGCATGCGTAACATGAAAAAAGACATGGGTGGGGCAGCACATGTTATTGCCTTAGCTCAACTAATTATGGCCGCTAACTTACCAATACGTCTTCGGGTGTTAGTCCCTGCGGTTGAGAATGCCGTTTCGCGTAATGCATTTCGCCCAGGCGATGTAATAAAAACACGTAAAGGTATTATGGTCGAAATAGATAATACTGATGCAGAAGGGCGACTAGTTCTGTGTGATGCACTAAGCGAAGCACAAAACGATGAGCCTGAACTAATTATTGATTTCGCTACTTTAACCGGTGCATGTCGTGTTGCTTTAGGAACAGAACTGCCAGGCTTTTTCTCAACGGAACGTGAGGTAGCTAATGCGATTATGGACTCGGGTATGCAAGTTAACGACCCTGTTTGGCAATTGCCGTTATTCGAGCAATACACCCCATTTTTGAAAAGCGATGTGGCTGATATGACTAACTGTTCAAGTACGCCATTTGGTGGCGCAATTACCGCTGCGCTTTATTTGAAAGAGTTTGTAGAGCCAAATACACCATGGGTTCATTTTGATGTAATGGCATGGAACTTACGAGCATTACCCGGGCGTCCTGCGGGTGGTGAAGCTCTAGGTATTCGTGCAGTATTTACTTACCTACAAAATCGATTTAACTAACCTAACTAGGGTTAACTAAATCAAACATACCTTGCCTTGAGTTATTTGATGTTAAAGCGCATATAACTCAAGGGGTAAACCATCTGGATCGGCAAAAAAGGTGAATTTTTTGCCGGTTATTTCATCCACTCTTATTTCTTCTACGTCGATTCCATGCGACTCTAAATACGTTTTACTGTTTTCTACACTACTAACCTTAAATGCTAAATGTCTAAGTCCTTGTGCTTCGGGATAGCTTGGTCTACATGGCGCATCTTTAAACGAAAATAATTCTAACTGACTGCCATCAGGTAAAGCTAAATCGAGTTTGTAAGACTGACGCTCTGCTCGATAGTGCTCATTAATAATCGTGAGCTTTAATATTTCACTATAAAAATGTTTAGAGCGTGGGTAGTTGCTGCAAATGATGGCTACATGATGAATGCCTAGTAGTTGCATATACTTTCCTTAAAAAGCAAAAAGCGCACTGAAAGCAGTGCGCTGTTTATCAATACATATTTGCTTGGTGTAATATTAGCTTTTAGCTAGGCTCTGCGTCTTTACACGCTTTTACAGCCGGTGCAACAAGCTCTAAACCTGTTTTATCACACGGTGGAAGTTTAGCATCGCTAACAGCAATGGGGGTTACTCGCTCGCCCCATTTGATATAACTTGCCGCCCACGTTAGGCCTGCTCCAAATGCAGCCGACATAATATTGGCATGCGGCTTAATTAAACCTTGCTCAACGGCTTCGCACAGCGCAATGGCAATCGTCGCAGCAGAGGTATTACCGTATTCGCCAATGTTAACCATTACTTTGCTGTCTTCAACCTTTAAACGGTTTTGAATTGCTTGAATAATGCGTAAATTAGCTTGATGCGGAACTAGTACATCGATATCGTCTAACTTAAGGTTGGCTTGCTCAAGCACGTCGTCACAGGCTTCACTCATGCCTTTCACGGCACGTTTAAATATTTCACGCCCTTCAAATAAAAGGTCTGATGGGCCAATTGGCTCATATTTATTTAAATCACTGCCAAAATTAGTAATGTGTAAAATATCACGATCTTCGCTGTCACAGCCGGTTTTAGTTCCTAATAAGCCTGCAGGTGTTTCTGCTGCTTCAAGCACAACGGCACCGGCACCATCACCAAATAATACTGCGCTATCGCGTCGTGCCCAGTTTACGTACCACGTCATGCGCTCAGCGGCAATAACTACGGCTTTTTTGATCATACCGGCTTGAATTTGCGCTGTCGCAGCTTGTAAAGCATATAAAAAACCAGAACATGCTGCATTGGTGTCCATGGCTGCAGCGCCAGTGGCGCCAATATTTTTTTGTACTAATGAGGCAGTGTTTGCAACTACTGTTGAGGGGGTGCACGTTGCTAAAATAACTAAATCGATATCTTTTGCATCTACGCCAGCGCAAGCAATAGCATGTTTTGCAGCCACACTAGCAAGCTCGGCAGTACTTACATGGCTAACTCTACGGGCTTTGATACCGGTACGCGTGGTGATCCACTCATCGGTGGTATCTACAATTTCACTTATTTCGTCGTTGCTGATGCTGGCTGGTGGAATGCATTTGCCCCAACCAGTGATATGTGCGTAAGGCATAGTGTGTTCTCTTAAAAGTGGTATGACGTGTTCGTCTTATGAATACGTTATAACAAAAATTAGCTATTAACTCTAGTTTATAGCAGCTATAGAGCTGTAATTACTGCTATTTTACCAATTGTTTGTTGTATTTTTAGTGAAAGGTTAATTGTAAGTTTTTACTTTGTAAATTAAATGAGTGTTTAGCTTAGGTGCTTTTTATAAGCTAGTCCATCACCTTCAACACTTGCTTAAAGTACTTGTGACGTATGCTTGAGTGCAGCTATGCGAGCGGATACTATAAGGCGGTTTAGTGTATAATAATTACAATAAAAAAAGCATGTTAATCATGAATAATAAAATCAAGTGTATCCAGGAACCCTATTGTGTTAATTAAAACCGACCCAGCTATTAGCCGATTATTAATGCTGCGCAGTGGTGCCATCGTTGTTCAGCTTATTGCGGTACTCAGTGTGTATTTTTTACTAGAACATCAAATTGCACTTATGCCGTTGTTAGGGGTTATTGCTGTTGAGGCGGTTTTTCAGTTAGCCAGTGTATTTGCCTACCGGCATGTAAGCCAAGCAAAGCCAATTGGCATGTTAATGCAACTGACCGCCGATGTGCTTTTTTTAACTATTTTGTTGTCTTTAAGCGGCGGTGCAACTAACGCATTTGTGTCGTTATTGTTGCTGCCCATTATGATAGCTGCAATCACACTAAGCGCTCGAGGGCTTGCCTATATTGCTGTATTGGCCATTGCCGCCTATAGCTTATTATTAATTAAAATGCCCGAACACAGTATGCACCAAATGAATATGAATGGTCATTTTATTGGTATGTGGGTTAATTTTGTTATAAGTGCTTGCGTAATTGCGTTAGTTATAGGGGCTATGAACCGCGCTTTGCAACAGCGTGAACGCACTATTGCCAAAGTTAGAGAAAAACAGTTACGCAATGAACAACTGGTAACACTTGATGGCGCAGCGGCGCAAATTACTCATCAATTAGCAACACCAATTGCTAATTTACAATTATTATTTGAAGAGCTTTTAGAAGAGCATCCTAACAATGAAATTATTCAGCAAATGCAAATGCCGCTATTGCAATGCCGCACTCAGCTTAACGACTTTAGAAAGCTCTCAATGCAGTTACGAGATAAAAACACTCAAGCACCCATTAAAGCAGAGCAGCTGCAAAATCAAATTCATGATACGTTACTATTACAATACCCCAATCAACAAATAAACTGGCTTAACGAGTCACCTGAAGCCACATTACAAAGTGACGCTATGCTGTTACCTGCAATTTTAAATTTATTACAAAATGCAGTACTTGCTAATCAAAAACACGCCCAAGTGCAACTTGAACTAAGTTGGCAGCAACCTGACGCACAAAACATTGCGTTAATTATTCGTGATTTTGGTGCTGGTTTTTCATCCTCAGAGTTAGCAGAGTTAGGTGGGCAGTTAATGCCTAGTGAGCAAGGCATGGGGATCGCAGTTATGTTATCAAATGTGACATTTGAGCGGTTAAATGGCTCGTTAACGGTATATAATCATCCCGAAGGCGGAGCGGTTGCAAAGATAACGATGCCACTATTAACAGCAGAGACAAAAGCATGAAGCTACTTATTATTGAGGATGATATTAATTTAGCGACAACGTTGGCACGGCGGCTAACTAAGCACGGTTTTAACTGCGAGATCACTCATAATCAAACTGATGCACTTCTAAAGGCTCGCCAGCAACAGCCTGATTGTATTTTATTAGATATGAAACTGGCTGATGAAAATGGACTGTCGCTTATTGCACCGCTGCGGCATTTACTCACTCATGCACATATTGTATTGCTGACTGGCTTTGCAAGTATAGCTACAGCCGTAGAGGCGATGCGTTTAGGTGCTAATGACTATTTAACTAAGCCTGTTGATATGGCAAGTTTATTAAAAGCACTTAAAGTTGAGGTGGCAAGTTCGGCAGTAACTGAAATTTCTGAGGGGGTTATGTCGCCCGAGCGGTTAGAGTGGGAACATATTCAACATGTTTTACACAGTAATAATGGTAATGTATCAATGACCGCAAGGCAGCTAAATATGCATAGGCGGACACTACAGCGTAAATTACAAAAAAAACCAGTGCAGCAGTAATGCAAAATCAAAAAATTATTTTATTTGATGCGCAATGTAAGCTGTGTAGTGCATGGTGCAATTTTGTTATAGCTCACGATCCGAGCATTAAATTTAAATTGTGCAGCGTGCAATCGCCGGCTGGGCAAACGCTACTTGCTCAATTTGGTTTTTCCACTACCGATTTTACTTCGATGATTTATATAGAAGCACAAAAGCCATATACCCGCAGCCAAGCCGTTTTTCGAGTGTTCAGTCAGTTAGGCTATCCGTGGAAGTTGATTAGCGTATTTAAGTTATTACCACGAAAGCTGACTGATTGGCTTTATAACAAAGTGGCTAAAAACCGTTATACATTATTTGGTAAATACCAGTACTGTCGAATTCCTCAACAAAAAGATGAAGATCACTACTTATAACCACATTTTTAGCAAGTGCTGGATCACTTAGGCTGTGCTAAAATCTCGGCGTTTAATTACTAGTAAATAGGTTTTAAGGGCTTTTTCATGGCAAATACAGCGCACGCACTGCATATTTTAGTAAAACATAAAGAGATTGCAGAAGACATCATTAAGCAATTAGGCAAAGGCGCAAAGTTTCAAACCTTAGCTAAAAAATATTCGTCTTGTCCGTCGGGCAAAAAGGGCGGTGATTTAGGTGAGTTTAGACGCGGCCAAATGGTACCGCAGTTTGATAAAGTTGCTTTTAGTGGTGCAATTTTAGAGCCGCATTTAGTGAAGACAAAATTTGGTTGGCATGTGATTAAGGTGCTTTATCGCACTTAAAAAGCGGAATTTTAAGTTCCCGCTATACTTACTATTTCTCATTTTATAACTGCTAAAACACCTTGGAATGACTATGAAGCTATTTAATTTATGCTGCAGTGTTATCCTCATTGCCCTGTCTTTTTTTGCATGTGGCAGCGAGCAAACTGTGACGCTAAAAATAGGAAAACCAAGCACACCTAATATGCCAAGAAACCACTATGTTTTGAGCTTATTAGAAAAAAGCTTTGCGCAGATGAATGTAAAACTCAATATTAGCTATAGTGTTGAGCCGATGAATACCAAACGAGTATTAGAAGAGCTAAAGCACGATGGGGCTATTAATTTTGCTTGGTTAAGTATGTCAAAAGAGCAAGCAAATAGCCTCGTACACACAACCTTTCCAATATACAATGGCTTGCACTCAAAACGTTTACTGATGATAAAACAAAGCCGGCTGGGCGAATTTTCAGATATAAAAACCCTTGAACAACTAAAGCCTTTTATAGCCTTACAAAAGCAAAGTTGGTCTGATTATTATGTATTAAAGAACAATGGCTTAACAGTTAATGGTGATTTGAGTTATGAAAGCATGTTAAAAGCGTTAGATGAAGGACTTGGCGATTACTTTCCTCGTTCAGTAACTGCGATTAGAGCTGAAATACAAAAAAGCCCACAATACAACTTTGTAGTTGAGCCACATATTATGCTGCAGTACGATAATTTTTATTACTTTTATGCAAACGAAAAAAATAAAGCAATTATCGACTTATTACAGCAGGGTTTAACAAAGCTAGCACAAAAAGGTGAGCTTGATGCCCTCTACACGCATTTTTACCATGATGTTGAGGACGGGCTTGGTTTAAGTCAGCGAACTGTATTTAAACTAAAGCATTAGGGCCTGTTAACTAATCTTGCTTAGCTTCTTCTTCGCTTATTTGCTTAAGTGCTTGAATAAACGACTCACTCGGCTGCCCACCGGTAAGCGCATACTTATCATTTATAATGAAAGTAGGCACTGAAGTAATACCCATTTGCTTAAAGTTATTTTGCTCTTCGCGAACCGCTTGTACGTATTTATCTGAGTGTAAAATATCTCGGGCTGTATCTTTGTTAAGGCCTACTCTTTCTACCACATCCAGTAGTGCATCTTCTTGATTTAAATATTTTAAATCGGTGAAGTGTGCTTCAAAAAACGCCAATTTCAACTCAGTTTGCTTGCCTTCTTCACGAGCCCACATTAGCAAGCGGTGTAGATCAAAGCTGTTGATCATGATGCGTTTACCGTCAAAATTAAAGGTAAACCCAGCTCGTTTACCCGCATCTGCCATGTTTTGACGGTTTCGCGCACTTTCTTCTTCGGTTAAGCTGTATTTTTGCTGCAAATGCTCGTCTAAGTCTTGCCCTTCAAGTGGCATATCTGGATTAAGCTCAAAAGGGTGCCATGTAATATCCGCACTCATTTCTTCTTTTAATTCTGCCAATGCGGTCTCTAAGTTCTTGTAACCGATAATACACCACGGGCACATTACATCTGAGACGATATCAATTTTAAAGTTTTTCATAGGGATCCTTGAAGGATTGCTTAGTAATAACAATGGATATTGGGATGAAGTCTACTTTATCAATCATTGGACATAAAAAGAGCAGCCAAGGTGCAGCTCTTTTTATTAAATGATTCATATATTAGCTGTTTAAGCCAAATGGGTCATCAATGCTATGACTCGGTTGAGTAAACCAGCGCGGACCATCATCTGTCATGTAAAAGTGATCTTCTAATCTAACCCCAAATTCATCTGGAATAACTAGCATGGGTTCGTTACTAAAACACATGCCATTGGCAAGCGGGGTTTTATCACCGCCAACTAAATATGGCCATTCGTGAATGTCTAAACCAATACCATGGCCTGTACGATGTGGGCAACCTGGTGTTTGATACTCAGGTCCTAAATTTTGTGCTGCTAAGTAGCTGCGAGCTGCTTCGTCAACCGATTCACAGGTTTCGCCAAGGGCTGCTTGATTGAAAGCTGCTAACTGTGCCGCTTTTTCAAAATCCCAAAACAGGCGTTGTCGGCTGGTTGCTTCACCAAACACATAAGTACGCGTAATATCAGAAAGGTAATCGTGCACTTTACATCCAGTATCGATGAGCACCATGTCGCCTTTTTTCAAAATTTGTGGGTCTTTTACGCCATGTGGGAATGAGGTGGCAAGGCCAAACAATACAATACAGAAGTAATTACCTGGGGCTCCTACTTTTTGATGGGCTTTTTTTATAAATTCTTCGACTTCTACGGTGCTAATTCCTTCATAAAGCATGCTCGCTGTAGCCTTATGAACCGCCAAAGTCATATCCATGGCACATTGCATTAATGCTAATTCATTGACTGATTTATGCATTCGACAATGTGCGGTTACAGGTTGTGCGTTCACCAGCTTTAATCCTGAACTGGCTTTATTGATACCATCAAAAATAAAAAACTGTGCGCTTTCATCAATACCAACGGTAGCAGTGTCGCTAATATTGAGCTGCTTAAGCACTTTAACACATAGCTTAAACGGGCTTTCATGCTCTTGCCAGCCGTGTATTGGGCCATCAATAACCTTAAAGCCATTTAAAGAGCCAATTTCAAAATGTGGAGCAATGTATTGCACATCACCTACGGCAGGTAAAATAGCGCCAACAAGTCGTTCACTGGCATACCATTTCATTCCGGTGAAATAAGTTAAGTTGGTACCTGCGTTTAAATAAATGGCATCAATGTTGTGCGCTTGCATATAGGTTTGCGCTTTGGCCATACGCGCTAAATATTCATCGGCCTGAATTGGCGTTACTGAGTGAGTCATATTACTTAAACTAGCAAGTGCTTGCTCGGGTGTGTGAGTACCAATACCAACTGTCGTCATATATTTCTCCTACAAAATTTTGCATAGTGTGTAGGTTTAACAGTTTAAATTCAAACTAATTGCGATTAGTGAACAAGGGGCTCAAAAAAAGGGGGGGAGTTATCAAGTCGCTTATTTGGAGGACTTGATAACCTCGGGCTATTTTTTTGCATAGGGTAAGCGAGTGAGCTTATTTGCCGTGTGGTAACTATCTAAACCGGTTACTGCAACTGTATCAATGGCTTGTAAATCTAAAAAACCATCACTTTGGAGTGCTGATTCATCCACATATACATCCATTATTTCACCAATAACCAGCTCGGTGCCATTAACAGCTAAATGTTGATTCTCTACAAATTTTACCGCGTATTTAAGTCGACTTTGTGCAACAAAGGGAGCGTTAAACTCATTTAAGTATTCTGTTTTTAACCCCGTTGCATCAAACTCAGATTCATCTTTAGCGTAACGTGCCGAGGTTTGGTGCGCTTGCTGGTAAATGTCACTATTTACTTGATTAATAGTGTAAACGCCTGTTTCTATAATATTTTCAAATGTATGCCTTGGTACACTGTGTGGGCGCATTATCATGCCTACAAGGGGCGGGTGGGCGCCTAAATGAATAACCGAACTAACGATGGCTAGATTGGTATTACCTTGCTCATCCTGTGTGCCAATTAAGTTAGCACTTTTAAACCCTGACAATGAATTTATAAAATGCGTGCGTGTGTGTTTTTCGAGTGCGGTTATGCGGTCTTTGGAAAAATGCATGTGTTAATTCCTTACCATTTTATGGTGTTTCCTTGCCAATCTAGGTAGACAGGTTCGTTGTTAAGTTCTAATTGTGGATTTTCGTAAGTAAATTTAAATAATTGCTGGGCAACAAACTCAGGGGTAAATAGTTTATCTGCAGGAACATTTTTCTGAAATGGCTTAGAAAGCTGTGTATCTGTAGTACCTGGGTGAAATAAAATCAGTTTAGTATTTTTAGCGCGACGAGCAAGCTCAATGGCGGCTGTTTTAAATAACATATTAAGTGCTGATTTTGATGCGCGATAGGTATACCAACCACCTAATTTATTGTCGTTAATACTACCTACACGAGCGCTCAGAGCGGTAATTGTGCAGTGAGTTTTGTGGTTAAGCAGCGGCACTATACTTTGTAAACATAGCAGGGGTACAAGCGTATTAGAGTGCATAAGCTGCATAAAATAATCACTGTTGATTTCTTCAAGCTTTTTTTCTGGCATGTGCTGGTCGTTGTGTAATTGACCATTAAATATAATCACTTGAGCTATATCTACTTGCTGGGATTTTAACGACTCGGTTAGCTCGTTTAGGCTTTGCGCTGAATAGTCGCTCTGAAAATAGTTTACGTTTATATCGCTGTGATTAATGTTCGATGAGCTGACACAAATAATATTAAATTGTGTTGCTTGTTGGTTTAAGTGATTAACGTAAGATTGGGCAATGGCGCTACTGGCACCAAATAAAATCACTGTTTTCATTTTTCACCTTTGCTTTTGATATTACATTGACCTGAGTTGCACTGTGCATTAGGCATTAAAAAACGACTAATTTGATGACGGTATTTTGCAAAGAAAGTATAAGCATGATCGGCAAAAAAACGAATGACGGGCAAACGAATAATTTTAAGCCAAGGATATTTGCCAACAGTACGCCAAGCTTGATAAGTCACATCTAAGCCGTAAATCATCTGCCCATTATCAGTTTGGGCATGCAGTATATTCATGGCGTATTGCTTATTGATTGCGGGAAAACGCGCATTAAAGTTATCAGCATTTAAATCTTCAAGTGTAACTTTATGATCAACATCGGCACGTTTTAAATGCTGCATCTCTGCATTGCAAAGGGGGCAATTACCATCGTAAAAAATGATCATGTCATCGCTTTGTGTTTATTTTACATATGCTTTTTTACGACATGCAGGTGCAAATGGATCTATTAAATAAGTAAACATAATGATATTAATAGGTCTCAAAGAAACAAAGGAGAGCTAAAAATGAGTGAACAATATGCCGCCTTGCGAGGTAATGTAAATTTACTTGGGCAATTATTAGGACAAACTATTAAAGATGCTCAAGGACAAGATATTTTAGATAAAGTAGAAGAGATTCGGGCTTTATCAAAATCATCTCGCAGTGGCAATGAAGCCGATCGTAAAGCGCTTATAGATGTACTACATGCGCTTAGTGATGAAGAGCTTTTACCGGTTGCCCGTTCATTTAATCATTTTTTAAACTTAGCGAATGTTGCAGAGCAGTTTCACACTGTATCACGTTTTAATGATGTTGGTTTTTGCCAACTAAACCCTCTCACTCAAACATTAAAAACGTTAGCAGCAAAGGCCGAACAAGGTCAGCTTAATCATAATCATTTAGCTGATACCCTCTCAAAACTCCACATAAACTTAGTACTAACAGCACACCCAACCGAGGTGACTCGTCGTACTATTATTAATAAACATGTTGAACTTAGCGATTGTTTAGCATCGCTTGAGCGTACCGACAATCTTGCGCAAGAACGCGAAGCAATATTAAACCGTATTGCGCAGTTAATTAGCCAAGCATGGCATACGGACGATATTCGTCGTTCACGCCCAAGCCCTGTAGATGAGGCTAAATGGGGCTACGCAGTCATTGAAAACAGTTTATGGGAAGCTGTGCCACGTTTTCTACGTGAGTTTAGCCAGCATGTAAAACAGCATTTAAGCTTAGAGTTGCCAGCAGATTACAGCCCGATAGAATTTACTTCTTGGATGGGGGGAGATCGTGATGGTAACCCGTTTGTAACCGCCGAAGTAACCAAGCAAGTGCTCGACCATGGCCGTTGGATGGCACTGGATTTATACCAGCGTGATTTAGAAACGCTCTGTGCTGAACTTTCTATGTCGGATGCCAGCGATGAGCTCATTAAATTGGCTGGGCAAGAGTTTGAACCGTACCGTGCTGTTTTGAAAGATGTTAAAAACCAAGTTGCAGAAACGGTGATGCATTTAAGCGCTAAAATTAAAAATAAGCGCACTGAATCTCAAGATTTAATCACCGATATTAATCAAATTAAGCACCCTATTGAGGCATGTTATCGCTCTTTATTAAAGTGCAACATGCAAGTAGTGGCCAATGGCTTACTACTGGATATGATTCACCGAGTAAATAGCTTTGGACTGCGTTTGGCAAAACTAGACGTGCGCCAAGATTCGTCGAGACACAGTGATGTATTTTCTGAGCTAACTCGTTACTTAGGTATTGGCGACTACAACCAATGGCAAGAGCAAGATAAGCAGGCTTTTTTACTTGCTGAGCTTAATTCTCGTCGTCCGCTTATTCCTAAGCATTGGCAACCTAGCCCTGAAGTGCAAGAGGTGCTCGACACCTTTGATGTTATTGCGCAGCAAGATGCAAAAACCTTTGGTTTATATATTATTTCTATGGCCCGAACAGCTTCTGATATTTTAGCGGTGCAGTTATTACTTAAAGAGTCAGGCTGCGGTTTTGAACTACCCGTGGCGCCATTATTCGAGACCTTGGATGATTTAAACGATGGTCATAATGTTATTACTACATTGCTTAATAATGAGTGGTACCGAGGTCATATTAAAAATACTCAAAATGTGATGATTGGTTATTCAGACTCAGCCAAAGATGCGGGTATGATGGCTGCTGGCTGGGCACAATATGAGGCAATGGACAAGTTAGTGCAACTGGCGGATGAACGCGGTATTGAGCTGGTTTTATTTCATGGTCGTGGAGGCACGGTTGGTCGAGGCGGTGCACCTGCTGCACAAGCATTGCATTCGCAGCCACCGGGTTCACTCAAAGGGGGCCTTAGGGTGACAGAGCAAGGCGAAATGATCCGCTTTAAATTTGGCTTACCCAATGTGGCATTGCAAAGCTTAAATATATACGCGGGTGCGGTGCTGCAAAGTAACTTATTACCACCGCCAGAGCCCAAAGATGAATGGCGCGAAGTTATGGCATTAATTAGTGATGTATCGTGTGAGCACTACCGCAATGTTGTACGCCACGATGAAAACTTTGTACCTTACTTCAGAATGGCAACACCAGAATTGGAGCTATCTAAATTGCCATTAGGTTCAAGGCCAGCTAAACGTAATCCTAATGGTGGGGTAGAGAGCTTACGCGCAATTCCGTGGATATTTGCGTGGAGTCAAAATCGTTTAATGTTACCTGCATGGTTAGGCGCATTAAGCGGACTTAAAGCAGCGCTTGAAAAATATGGGATTGAAACCCTAAGCGAAATGAGTTTGCAATGGCCTTTCTTTCGAGCTCGTTTAGAAATGCTAGAAATGGTATTTAGTAAAGCGGATAGCTGGTTAAGTGAGCACTACGATAATGCGCTGGTGGAAGACATGTATAAACCTTTAGGTGTTGCCTTACGTGAGGAATTAGCAGAGGCGATAACCTTAGTGCAATCATTGAGCCCGCAAAAAAGTCTATTAGCCGATCAACCTTGGATCAAAGAGTCTATTGGGCTTAGAAATCCGTACACCGACCCACTGAACGTGTTACAGGTTGAGTTATTACGTCGCTCTCGTGGCGATGATAAAGGTAATGAAAGCGATATAGATAATGCCTTAATGATCACCATGACGGGGATTGCAGCGGGTATGCGAAATACAGGTTAATTTTTATTTTAGTAAAACAAAAAAGGGAACACGCGACGTGTTCCCTTTTTTTACGTTGAATAGGCTGGTATTTAGTTTGCCAACCTTTTACACTACTTAGCCATTGAACAAATAAAAACTATTATGGCTTCAGCAACTTTTAAAGTGCAACATAATACAGCACTTAGCAATTCACACATCTCATTAAACGTAGCGCAAACGCAAGCACTACGTAGTCAATTAAAAACTCAACGCGGTATTTTACATTCAAGCGATATTAAAGCGCTTTGCACCGAACTTAATGTCAGCGAAGATACATTATTGCAAGGTCTAGTGCCGTTGGCTTCTGAGTTTTCGGTTGCACCTATTTCCAAGTTTCATGTCGGCGCAATTGTAAAAGGGCTCGACTCACAAGGACATACGACTTTTTACTTTGGTGCCAATGCTGAGTTTGATCATCAAGCACTTAGTTTAGTGGTGCATGGTGAGCAATCAGCAATTAATAATGCGTGGTTAAATGGCGCTAAGAAAGTGCTAAAAATAGCCATTAGTGATGCACCATGTGGGTATTGCCGTCAGTTTATGAATGAACTGGCGGATGCCAGAGAGCTTGATATTTTACTGCCAGCACAAAATTTTAAATTAGCAGAGCTGTTACCGTATTCATTTGGGCCAACAGATTTAGGCAATGAGCACAGCTTATTTAACCCAGTAGAGCAAACTAAGCGCTTTGAAGAGACAAAGCTTGATGACAAGCTGCTGAGTTTTGCTTTAGCGGCTTATGTTCCATACAGTCAAAATTACAGTGCGGTAAAAATAAGCACCTTTGAAAATGGTGACTTTTATGGCAGTTATGCTGAAAATGCAGCGTATAGCCCAAGTTTATCGCCACTGCAAAGCGCAGTGAGTCAGCTATTTTTAGCAGGATTAAGCTTTGATAAACAAACAGTAAAATCAATTACTTTGTTAGAAACTACTGGTCACGAAAACCAATCAGGGGTAGCAAAAGCCGTGTTAGCAAGCTTTACTGGCTTGCCAACACTTGAGGTTATTAGCGCAACATTAACCAAGTAATACTTTAGCGGCTTCAAGTACCACGGCAACAGATTTTTTCTCAATCTCGCCGTGGTCCACGTTAGGTATTTCTTGACGTGTTCTATTTACTAATACACCAGCAACACAAGCAGCTTGTAAACCAAGCGCGGCACACATGGTAAATAAAGTGGCCGATTCCATTTCGTAGTTCATTACGCCCAATTTTTGCCATTCTTCACAGCTACCTTGTAGTGACTTAGGTACGTAGCCAGAGTGTGTATCGTAGCGCTCTTGACCTGGGTAGAAGGTGTCGCTCGAAGCGGTTATACCAATATGGAAATCGATATTAAGGTTTTCACAGGCTTTTACCATGGCTTGAGTGGCAAAAAAATCAGATACGGCAGGGTAGCATAGCGGGGCAAAATGCTGACTCGCACCATCTAAGCGAACCGAAGCTTGGCTAATTAGAATATCGCCTTCATTAATGTGCGGTTGAATAGCACCTGTTGTGCCAATGCGAAGAAAGCTTCGTACGCCAAGTTGTGCCAGTTCTTCAACGGCAATTGACGTTGAAGGGCCGCCGATACCAGTCGAACATATTACTACAGAGTGACCGTTTAATTGGCCTAAATAAATGTGAAACTCACGCGTTTGAGCAAGGCAGGTAGGATTATCTAAGAACTGTGAAATACGTGCTGCACGATCTGGATCGCCTGGAACTATAGCTAGTTTTGCACCTTTTAAGTCATCAATACACAGTCCTAAGTGAAATACCTTTTCCATAACTAAGCCTTTTTAATAAAAATTGTTGTCAATTTACCATGATTACGAGAAATGAAAATTAAGTACAGGACGGATGTCCGTATCGACTTAATTTGATTTATTCACCAACTCTGAATATTCAATCAATGACTAAAATTACGAACAAAATGAGCCAGTTGACTTGTTTGCTCAGACACTATATTCATACTTCATAGCAAACCAATAGCTAGGCTAAAGAGCCGATAGCTGTATTTTAAATTGTTTATATTCATTGGGTTAGTAAGAAAGCTTGGTTTTTATTTACCACTAACCTAAGCGAGCAAAATAAAGTTTACTGTAATTTTTAGCACACTATGCGAATAATCTGGAATTAATTCAGCGTGTGATGTTTTGCATAACTACTCAATAATAGACAAGATATTCAGATTGAAAAAGGGTTTACAATGAGCACACAATTTCAAGCATTTAAAAATAAAGTTGAGCACTGTCTATGTGCGCCTGGCGACGGTGTTTTTACGGTCAATACGGCTAAAGAACGCAAAGCAGCGCTAAGAAATAAATTATATGGACAAACTGAAAATGTCGATGTTTTATGGCGTGACTCACTTAACGAGCTGCCTAATTCACCACACAAAGCAGTAATGTTAGGCATTAGCTCTGATTGCGGTGGTGGAATTTTACGTGGCGCTAATTGGGGGCCTTTATTTTTACGCTCAGCACTGATAGATCAACAAACACAATGTCGTTCGTTTGATTTAGGTGATGTACGCGTAATACCGCATTTATTACATGATAAGTATTTAAATGAGGCCACTATTACCAACTGCCAAAAAGCGCTGTACGGTAATGACAATAATGATCATTATGTGAGCCCATTGTCAATTACTGAAGATGTGTGTGACAGCTTTTATGCGACATTCCAAGACAAAGGTATTTTTGGTATTGGTGGCGACCACTCAATTAGCTACCCGTTAACAAAAGCGTACTTAAAAGCTAAACGTGAGCAAGGCAAACGTACGGCAATTATTCATTTCGATGCTCACACCGACTTACTCGTAGAGCGTTTAGGTATCGACTTATGTTTTGGCTCTTGGTGTACACATATTTTAGAATTCTTACCAGCGCCGCATCATTTAATCCAATTTGGTATTCGCTCAAGTGGCAAACCTAAATCACATTGGGAAAGTACTTTTGGCGTTAAACAACACTGGGCTGCTGAAATTATAGAGCGTGGTGCAGCTGCGGTTGCTGCAGATGCGATTGCGCAGTTAAAAGCAGACAAGGTTGATGAAGTGTATGTGAGCTTTGATATTGATGCCCTCGATGCAGAATTTGCATCAGCAACAGGCACGCCTGAAGAAAATGGGTTAACGCCACAGCACGCGCTTGATATTTTGTCAGCGATTGCAGATGAGTTCCCTATAACGGGGGCTGATATGATGGAAATAGCTCCGTTTACTGACAGCTCTTTAGTGGGCCAATCAAGCTCTGAGACAACTCTGAGAGAAGGTGCTAAAATTTCGGCGTTTTTAATTAATGCAATGAATCGCTAATTTCAAAAGCTAAAAATTGGCTATTTGCAAATAACCCGCTATATTTAATTGGCTTTTATTAAAAAGTGACGTCTTAAATCTAATAGAGCGGGTTATTGTGATTAAATGGTGTTTTGTATTATTACTCATTGTAAGCCAACACTGTGCGGCAAAACTCACTGTTGTAACAGAGAATTTTGCACCTGCGCAGTATCTTGATGCTAACAACAATTTAGTTGGTGATGCTGCCGATATAGTACGATTAGTGCTTGATAGTGCAGGGATTGATTATTCAATTTCAGTTCACGATTGGAGTATGACTTATAATATTGCATTGAGGGATCCCGAAACCTGTATTTTCTCAATTTCACGCTCACCTGAGCGTGAGAGTCGCTTTGTTTGGTTTGCTAAACTTGCCCAATTCGACACAAACTTTTATTCTTTTAAAAGTAAAGGCATTGTTTTAACAAGTCTAGAGCAGGCCAAGCAATACAGAATTGCGGTTTTAAAAGATAACTATAGCCATCATTATTTACTCTCCCAAGGATTTAAAGAAAACGAAAACTTAATGCTGTTTAATAGTTTTGATAATATTTTTAAAATAATTCAAGCACGAAGTTCAAGCATTGATTTGGTTGTTATACCTGCGCAGAGAATAAGCCACGAACAATCTGACTTATTAAGTGAACTTCAACTCGAATCATTAATGCCTATTAACGCCAACCAAGCCCCCTTATATTTTGCGTGTAACAAAAACCTACCGAATGAATTACAGCAGCAACTTAGCACTGCCTTTGCCTTGTATGAGTCACAACTTTAAATATCAATTGCCCTGTTTATAAAAGCGGCTATAATCCAGCTGCTTTTGCTAATAAAAGCGATTATTTTGGAGTTATAAATGGGTGATTTAATCGGGATTGCATTATTAATCTTGATGAGTGCGTTATTTGCGATGTCAGAAATTTCGATCGCCGCTTCACGCAAAATAAAATTAAGGGTTATGGCCGACGAAGGAAATGTGCAAGCTCTGGCGGTTTTAAAACTGCAAGAGCAGCCAGGGGCTTTTTTTGCCATGATCCAAATTACGCTTAATGCGATTGCCATATTAGGTGGGATTGTTGGTGAGCAGGCATTGTCGCCTTACGTGCAAGAAATACTGCAGTTATTTTATCAGGGGCCGTTGCTTGGTCAAATTAGCTTTTTACTGTCGTTTTTAATTATTACCTCATTATTTATATTATTTGCTGATTTGCTTCCAAAGCGTTTAGCAATGATTTTACCTGAAGCTGTTGCTGTGCGTGTAGTTACAATTATGCGTTGGGTCACTTTCGCGCTCACACCGCTGGTATTATTTTTTAACGGCTTAACCAATATAGTATTACGAGTATTCAAAGTACCAAGTGAGCGTGAGGATATAGTTACTACTGAAGATATTGTTGCCATGATGGATGCGGGTGCCGAATATGGTAGCCTTCAACAGCAGGAATATGACTTAATTGGTAATGTATTTGATTTAGAAGCGCGCTTTTTATCAAGCGTGATGTCGCCACGAGAGCAAATAGTTTACTTTGATATTGATGAGTCGAGTGAAGATATAGCCAATAAAATTATAGAGCATCCACATAATCACTTTTTAGTGTGTAAAGGCAACCTTGATAAATTAATTGGCTCGGTTGAGTCAAAAGATATTTTACGCCAAGTGCTTAAAGGTGAGGCGGCAAATATTAATGCGGATATGCTTGATAAAGATATTTTTTACTTACCAGAAACACTGAGCTTATCTGAGTCGCTAAATGCGTTTAAAACTGCCGTTCATCCTTTTGCTGTGGTGGTCAATGAATATGCGCTAGTGGTTGGGATAGTGACAGTTAAAGATTTAATGAAAGGCTTTATGGGTGATTTAATCACGCATCAAAGTGAGGAGTTAATCATTGAACGCGACGCTAATTCTTGGTTGGTCGATGGTTTAACACCTATTGTTGAATTAGCTAAGGTATTAGAAATTGATGAATTCCCTGAGCAAAGCCATTATGAAACGGTTGCTGGGTATTTAATTTATACCATGAAGCATATTCCCAAACGTGCAGAATTTGTTTTATTTTCTGGCTTTAAATTTGAAGTAGTGGATGTAGAAGGTATTCGTATAGAACAATTACTTGTCTCTAGAGTGAATCCTGATAGCGAATAATAGCCGCTAAAATTAAATTATTGATTAACGGCAGCCAATGCATTGGCTGCCTTTTTTATGGGTGTTACTGATATAGCAAAACTATTGTTTGAGTTTATTTGGTGACAACTATAGTCAATTGTAAAAATGTGTAAATGTTGCTCAGTGGCTATTTTTAATTGTTGTACTATAGTTTAGAATGATCGTTCATTCTAAACTAAAAGGTATTTAACATGCAGCGCTCCCGCATCGCTTTTTTTGTATTTTCAGCCCTCGTTGGTTCTGTTGCTTTAAGTGGCTGCGATCAGGTAGCTGAGCAATCCAGTGCTTCTGCCCCTGCAGCGACTCCTGTTGGAGTTGTCACATTAAAAAGCCAAGCAATAACACTTAAAAAAGAATTACCAGGGCGTGTAAGTGCGTTTCAAATTGCTGAAATTCGTCCTCAGGTAAGTGGAATTGTGCAATCACGCTTATTTGAAGAAGGCACTCAGGTTGAAAAAGATCAAGCGCTTTACCAAATCAACCCTGATATTTTTGAAGCAGAATTAGCCGCCAGTAAAGCGGCGGTTGCTCGCGCAGAAGCGAGTATTGCTAGCAGTAAATCTAAAGCGTCTCGTTATAAAGAATTATTAGCAATTAAAGCCGTAAGCCAGCAAGATTTTGACGAAGCTGATGCTGCTTCTAAGCAAGCCTCTGCAGAATTATTAACGGCACAAGCGCAGTTAAAAAGTGCGCAAATTAACCTTGATTATAGCCATGTTTCTTCGCCAATTAGCGGCCAGATTAGTAAATCAAGCGTGACGGTAGGCGCATTAGTTAGCGCAGGCCAAACAAGCGCACTGGCAACGGTTACGCAACTTGACCCCATTTATGTTGATTTAACCCAATCAAGTAATGAGCTAACTAAACTCAAAAGAGCGCTAGCATCAGGTGCTTTAGGTGTCGACTCTACAACACAAACCGATGTAGAACTAATAATGGAAGATGGCTCAGTATATCCTCATAAAGGTACATTACAGTTCTCAGAAGTGACCGTTGATCCAAGTACTGGGTCAGTGACTTTACGTGCTAAGTTTCCAAACCCTGAAAAGCTATTACTACCAGGTATGTATGTGCGTGCTGAGGTGGTTGAAGGTGTTAAGTCAGACGCAATATTAGCCCCACAACGTGGTGTGAGCCGTAATACCAAAGGTGAACCTACAGCTATGGTTGTTAGCAAAAACAATACCGTTGAAAGCCGTGTATTAAAAGTAGAGCGAACTTTAGGCGCTAATTGGTTGGTGAGCGAAGGCTTAGCCGATGGCGACCAATTGATTGTGGAAGGGCTACAAAAGATTCGCCCAGGTGCACCTGTTACGGCAACTGCTGTGAAGCCTTCTGCAAATAACAGCCAATAACGGAGAGTTTTATGTCACGATTTTTTATCGATAGGCCTATTTTTGCTTGGGTATTGGCGATTGTGGTTATGCTTGCGGGTATTATTGCCGTTAAAAGCCTACCTGTTGCTCAGTATCCGTCTATTGCGCCGCCAGCGATTACCATTACGGCTAACTACCCAGGTGCATCTGCACGTACATTAGAAGACTCGGTAACTCAGGTTATTGAGCAAAAAATGAAAGGCTTAGATGGCTTGTTATACATGTCATCAACCTCACAGTCCAGCGGTTCAGCAACGCTGACATTAACATTTGATGCCGAGACCGATCCAGACACTGCCCAAGTTCAAGTACAAAATAAATTAGCGACCGCTACGCCATTATTGCCGGAAGAAGTACAGCGCCAAGGTGTGGTAGTGGCTAAATCATCATCAAGCTTTTTACTGGTTGTTGGTTTTGTGTCGCAAGATGGCAGTATGACTAATATTGATATTGGAGACTATGTATCGTCGAACGTGCAAGACATTGTGTCGCGTGTAGACGGTGTAGGTGAAGTGGAGCTGTTTGGCTCTCAATATGCAATGCGTATTTGGCTCGATCCGGCTAAATTACAAAACTATAAGCTAACCCCCAGCGATGTATCAGCAGCAATTAAAGCACAAAATGCACAGGTGTCAGCAGGTCAGCTAGGTGGTATGCCGTCACTTGCTGGGCAGCAGCTTAATGCGACTGTCACTGCGCAAAGTCGATTACAAAAACCAGAGCAGTTCAGAGATATTTTAGTAAAAACTAACAGCGATGGGTCGGTTGTTCGCTTACAAGATGTTGCCGAAGTTGAACTTGGCGGTGAAAGCTACGGTGTGGTTGCTCGTTTTAATGGTAAACCAGCATCGGGACTCGGTGTAAAGTTAGCCAGTGGCGCTAATGCACTTGATACCGCGCAAGGAGTAAAGGATGCACTTGAAGAGCTTAAGCCTTTTTTCCCACAAGGGCTTGAAGCGGTTGTGCCTTATGACACTACTCCCTTTGTTGCACTTTCAATTGAAAAAGTAGTTCATACATTAATAGAAGCCGTTGTTTTGGTATTTGTTGTGATGTACTTATTTTTACAAAACTTTAGAGCAACTATTATCCCAACAATTGCCGTGCCTGTAGTACTGCTAGGTACATTTGGCGTTCTATTTACCTTTGGGTATTCAATTAATACGCTCACTATGTTTGCCATGGTACTGGCCATTGGTCTGTTGGTCGATGACGCGATAGTGGTAGTTGAAAACGTAGAACGTTTAATGACAGAAGAAAAGCTCTCTGCGGTCGAAGCAACGCGAAAGTCTATGGATGAAATTAAGGGCGCGCTCGTGGGTATTGCCATGGTGCTGTCGGCGGTATTTATTCCTATGGCATTTTTTAGTGGCTCTACAGGGGTTATTTATCGTCAGTTTTCTATAACGCTGGTAACAGCAATGGGATTGTCGGTATTAGTGGCGCTTATTTTAACACCTGCATTGTGTGCTACGTTATTAAAACCGAGTCATGTGCATACTGATGGTACCTTTATTGGCCGTTTTTTCTCAGGCTTCAACCGTGGTTTTGATAAAACTAATAGAGGTGCACAAAGCTTTGTTGGGCGAATGATCAAGCACTCTAAGCGTTATTTGCTTAGTTATGTTTTGATTGTCGGTGGTATGGTCACTATTTTTTCAAGCTTACCCACTGCGTTTTTACCGGACGAAGACCAAGGTATTCTGTTTAGCCAAGTGATGCTGCCAGCAGGTTCTACAACAGAGCAAACGCTTGAAGTGGTTAAAAAAGTAGAAAACCATTATTTAGAAGAGCAATCTGAAGCTGTTGCCTCAATTTTCACGGTTACCGGTTTTAGTTTTGCAGGCTCAGGACAAAACTCAGCCATTGGTTTTGTGAGCTTAAAGCACTGGGATGAGCGCCAACGTGACGACTTATCAGTGGGAGCGGTTGCAGGAAAAGGCATGGGCTATTTTTCAACGATAAAAGAGGCGTTTGTGTTTGCATTCCCACCTCCGGCTATTATTGAACTTGGCACTGCGAATGGTTTTAATATGTTTTTACAAGACCGAGTTGGTTTAGGACACGATGAATTATTAAAAGCGCGTAATCAGTTATTGGGTATGGCAAGTCAAAGCCCAATCCTGGCAGGTGTTCGTCCTAATGGCCAAGAAGATATGCCTGAATTACAACTGGATATTGACCTTGCAAAAGCTGAAGCGCTTGGTTTATCACAAGGTGATATTAACAGTACACTTTCGACTGCTTGGGGTAGTAGTTATGTGAACGATTTTATCGACCGTGGCCGCGTTAAAAAGGTATATTTGCAAAGTAAGGCTGATGCTCGCATGGTACCTGAGGATCTAAATAAGTGGTATGTACGAAATAAAAACGGAGACATGGTGCCATTCTCAGCGTTTGCTAGTTCGTATTGGTCTTATGGCTCACCTCGTTTAGAGCGCTATAATGGTTTTTCAGCTATGGAAATTCAAGGTAGTGCTGCGCCAGGTTACAGTACAGGTGAAGCTATGGATGAAATGGAGCGCTTAGTAAAGCAATTACCTAATGGTATTGCCTCTGAATGGACTGCTATTTCATACCAAGAACGTTCAAGTGGTGGTCAAGCGCCGCTTCTTTATGGCCTTTCACTATTATTTGTATTTTTGTGTTTAGCAGCACTTTATGAAAGTTGGTCTATCCCATTTGCAGTAATGATGATTGTACCTCTGGGTATATTGGGGGCTGTTATGGCTGCTTTTTTAGGTAATTTATCAAATGATATTTACCTACAAGTTGGTTTATTAACCACCATAGGGCTAGCCTCTAAAAATGCGATATTAATTGTTGAATTTGCTAATCATAAAATGGATGAAGGCTTGAGCTTAGTTGATTCAGCCATTGCAGCCGTACGACTTCGTTTACGCCCTATTTTAATGACCTCAATGGCATTCATCTGTGGTGTACTACCGCTTGCAATAGCCTCCAGTGCAGGCTCTGGTGCACAAAACGCCTTAGGTATCTCAATCATTGGTGGAACACTAGCGGCTTCATCATTGGTGGTGATTTTTGTACCCTTATTTTTTGTTTTAGTGCGTAGACTATTTTCAGGAAAAGCTAAAACTACCTCGCAGGAGGAAGCATAATGAGTGTAAGAGCAATCAGTTTTAATGCTTTAACTTTAGCCATTTTATCTGGATGTCAGTTAGCTCCTCAGCAAGAAGCGCTTAATTTACCTGTCCCTGATGCGTATGCATCAGAGGCAGGCAAAGGGCAAGTTTCATCATTAAAATGGCAGCAGTTTTTTAATGATGAAAAGCTCAAAGCACTGATATCACAAAGCCTTGAGCACAATAAAGATCTGCAAATAGCAGCGCTTAATGTAGAGCGAGTACGTGGTTTATATCAAATTCAAGACTCGGCTTTGTATCCGTCACTTGATTTAAACGCGACGGGAAGTCGTCAGCGTTTACCTGCTGATTTATCAGCCAGCAGTCAGCCTCAAATTAGCTCCCAATACAGTGCAACTGTGGGTATGACCGCTTATGAGTTAGATTTATGGGGCAAAGTGCGTAATCAATCAGAGCAAGCACTTCAAACGCTTTACTCTACGCAGCTTAGTGAATATGGCATGCAGGTGTCGTTAATTTCTGAACTGGCAAATGCGTGGCTTAATTATGCGACCGATCAGCAATTACTTGCTTTGGCTCAAGAGACATTGTCATCGCAGCAAGCGTCTTTATCTTTAACGCAAAAAAGTGTTGATTTAGGTGCTGCCTCTGAAATTACGCTAGAGCAATTAAAAAGTACCGTAGCTACTGCAAAGGTTGATATTGCAACGTATAAGCGTTTATTAAAACGTGATAAAAATGCGCTTGATTTATTAGTAGGTAAACCGGTGAGTCAGGACTTACTACCGACTAAAGAGTTGAACACATTACTTGATTTACCCGCTGTTCCTGTCGGTCTTCCATCTGATTTACTAACACAGCGCCCTGATATAAAAGCGGCTGAGCACCAATTATTTGCTGCAAATGCCAATATAGGTATTGCGCGTGCGGCGTTTTACCCAAGTATTAGTTTAACAGCCAATGCAGGGAGTGCATCACGTGATTTAAGTAATTTATTTGATGCTGGGTCAGGCACATGGAGCTTTATGCCTTCGGTAAATTTACCTATTTTTAATATGGGACGTAACCAAGCTAATTTAGATGTCGCTAATGCAGAGCAGCAAGTTGCTGTAGCAACGTATCAGCAAAAAATTCAGCAAGCGTTTCGCGAAGTTGCTGATGTGCTTGCTGATAGAGAAGGTTTCAATGCCCAATTAAATGCGCTTGAACAGCTACTACAAAGCCGAAAAATAACCTATGACCTATCACAGGCGCGATACGATAAAGGGGTCGATAGCTTTTTGCAAGTGCTCGACGCTCAGCGAACATGGTATAGCGCAAAGCAACAACTGATCACCGGTCAACAAGCGCTGCTTGCAAGTCAAATTAACTTGTACAAAGCTGTTGGCGGTGGATGGGAAGTAACTACTCCTCAAAATAACTAATATGCATAAAACTAATTAGTTATGGCAGATTTATCCGTAGTAAAGTAATACTGTTTAACGCTTATCTCTATATTTTTTAGGGATAAACGTTAAACATTTCGAGTCTAGTGACTCGATAATGGAGTGTCGAATGAATTCTAAAAATAAAAAACACCTTGATCCGGTGCAAGCACAAGCGCGTCGTGAACAGGTATTAACAGCTGCTGCGGATTGTTTTCGTCGCAAAGGCTACCATGGCGCCGGTATGGCTGAAATAGCAAGAACAGCAGGTATGAGTGCAGGCCATATTTATAACTATTTTGATAGTAAAGAAGCAATAATCGAGCGTATTATTGAAAAAGATATGGAAGAAATGTTTTCTATATTTCAAGAGTTTGAAGAACAACCCGGTGATATTTTAACGGTGTTACTTGATGGTCTACATCATGGCGTACAGCGTCATATGGACACCGGAGCCAGCGTTATTGACCTAGATATGATGGCAGAGGCTAGTAGAAATAAAAAAGTTGCTTTGCTACTACGTGATGCTGACACGCAAGCGCGTAACAGAATGCGGGATCTATTAGTGAGTGAAAGTAGCTTAATAAAATCACATTCTGAGCAAGAATTAGAAAGCCGTATTAATGTGATTTTCTCAGTGATGGCCGGATTGTTATTACGAAAAATGCTGTTTCCTGAGTTAACAGAAGAGACCGTGCTTATTGCACTACGTCCAGCAATGAAAACATTACTTATGCCATTTGATAATTAATACACTGAGTTATTAAGTTACTATGAATATTTGACCCTTACTATTGTAAAAAAGAAAGGGCTAGCCTTATATACAAATAGTTTATGGCCAATATCATAAATAAAGACTAGCATTGAGTTGCTAAAACAGGAAAACAAAAATAAAGATATAGTTATTTATTATCAATAACTTAATATTTTTTAGCTGGTTTTATGTGAGCTTGCGCTAAAGAGCTAAACACAGTAAATAAGAATAGTTGCTTTTTGGCGTGCTACTTGCAATCTTCGAGCTATATTAAAAGCGTTAATTTTGCGCTAACAACTTTAAGGAGAGCACATGTGGGCTGCAGTAAGTTATCTTGTAACAGCATTGGTATTTATAGTATTGGGGTTAACGGTTAACTCCATTTATTTTGCAGTTGCATTTTTTTGGACCGCACTTTCGCTACTATTAGTTAGCGGTGCTTATTTTTTTAACGCAGGGAAAGTATTTAGAAAACGCGAAAATGGCGTTATTCCTTTTTACATTCGCTGGGCTTTTGTACCTTTTTTATTAGGTGCACAAATTTATAATGCATGGTCACGCAAGCGCGACAAAGTACCGCCTATTCAGCAAATAAACGATAATCTATTTTTAGCATGTCGCTTGTTCCCCTCAGATATAGACACATTAAAAGAAAATGGTATTACTGCTATTTTGGACGTTACCTGTGAATTTGATGGGCTTGAATGGACATCTACCCAAGAAAATATTGATTACTTAAATATTCCTGTTCTTGATCACAGTGTGCCTACACATTCACAGTTAAACCAAGCCATTAATTGGATCCATCATCATATTAAGAGAGACCGTCGTGTTGTGGTGCATTGTGCATTAGGGCGTGGACGCTCGGTGTTTGTTATGGCGGCATATTTATTGAGTCAAAATAAAGACGCGGATGTACATGATATTCTTGCACAAATAAAAGAAACACGTGAAACTGCCAATCTTAATAAACGCCAATTACGCCATTTAGTTAAGCGCCATCGTAGGGGGGAGTTACTAATAAAAAATAAAGCGTACTTAATTGCTAACCCGGTATCAGGTACTAAGTTGTGGTCTGAAAAAGAGCATTTAATTATTGCGCGTTTATCTGTGTATTACGATTTAACCATTTTAAAAACTACGCCAGAACAAAATGGCATTACATTGGCTAAACAGGCTATAGAAAGCCACCCCGATATTATTATTGCTTGTGGTGGCGATGGAACTGTAACTGAGGTTGCCAGTGTGTTGGTGGGTACGTCTTGTCGATTAGGAATAATACCACTGGGCACAGCAAATGCGCTCGCTCATGTATTAATGGGGATAAAATCTAAATTTATTCCTGTTGAGCAAGCATGTGATTTAATCATTGATGGTCAAGCTAACCTTATTGATACCGCGTATTGTAATGATGAGCTGATGCTATTATTAATTGGTATTGGCTTTGAGCATGCAATGATTGAAAAAGCAGATCGAGAGTCTAAAAATAAATCAGGTCAACTGGCTTATTTAAATGGTTTTTTACACTCATTTGGCGAAAATAAAGCGCAACAGCTGATAGTTAAATTAGATGATAATGAGCCTGAGACTATTAATACAAATAGTTTTATTGTGGCAAATGCTGCGCCATTTACTACGTTATTAGCACAAGGGGGCGGGCAACCCGATCACCGCGATGGGTTATTGGATGTAAATTGGTTAACGCCAAACAAAGATAATGAAACCACGGTATTAAGTATTGCTGAGCTGATGTTTAGCAGTATTACGCAAACGCATCTTGCTATTAACTCGCATTATACCAATGCAAAACGTGTAGAAATAAGCGCAGATGAAACGCTAAATTACGTGATTGATGGCGAGGTTAAATCTGCAGATAAAGTGGTGGTGAGCATTAACCCTGCGTCGCTAAATGTAATATGCCAAGAGCAAACACCTGATTAGAAAGGCGTATGTATTACGCCATTGCTATTTTTGAGCCTTTTATTTTTTAATAGAAGGCCATACAAAACCTGATGTATCAGGTTGTGAGGATTCTGACTGCTTAGTCGGTTTATTTCTAGGCTTACGTAACGGCTTGTTATTAATGGTATGGATATAAAGCGCTTCTACTTTATCTCTTGCCCAAGGCGTTTTACGTAAAAATTTTAAGCTTGATTTTATACTTGGCGAATCTGTAAAACATTTGATATTTACTTGTTCGCCCATTGCTTTGAAGCCTAAACGTTGTTCTAGTTCAACAAGGATTTGCTCTAAAGTTACCCCATGAAGCGGGTTTTTTGGTTGATTATTCATAGTCACACTGCTTTTTTAAACTGCATGTATTGTAACGTATCCCACCGCATCTTAATAGTTTGGAGATGGCTGGCAAATTTCAGATTGTTAATCTTGATTAATTTACAGTAATCGTAGAAGGCTTCTTGGGATAAATAAGGTTTCCTTGTTTATCGAGTTTTAGCCAAATTAACTGACTGTTGTTATGTTGGGGGTATTTAGCAGCACAAATAAGCGTAACAGAATGAACTTGCAGTATGGCACCTTCGCTATAGCGTTTATTATCATACCAGCACTCAGTGTTAGTGTTTATAAGCTGGGTAGCATCAACAATAGGAAGCGTTCTTGTTGTGTTAGCGTAGCTTAAAGCTGAAAAACACAAGCATAAAACAGCAATAATAAAAGTAAAATAATAACGCATGAATAACCTCAAGGTGTTTAAAATAACTACACTTAGCAAAAAAACATGCTAGGGTAAGTAAGACAACTTCAGTAAAACACAGAACAATAAAAAGGTGAACACATATGCTATTTAATCAAACGATGATTGACGAATTTACACTACTTGCCAAATTCCCACGCGAAAGCAAAATGCAGGGCATTAAACTCCATTCAGATGCTGAACCCGCTTTACTGAGTGCAGCACAACGTTTGTTTGATAAAGGAGTTATTGATAGCCCAGATGGCGGTTATTTAACTGATCTGGGCTTAGACTTAATTGAGCACGTCACTGTAATACACAGTGCGTTAAAAAGTTAGTTTGCGTCGGGTTGATTTTCTGGGGCTGCATCAATAAAGGCGGCCAATTCATTACAACGCTGATAAACGGCTGCTATTTTAGGGTAGGCAGCCATATCTACTTTAAAGCGAATGGCATTAAATACCTGTGGCACTAAACATACATCGGCTAAGCTTGGCGAGTCGCCTGCGCAAAATGTATTTTTGCTATCGAGCATTTGTTCTATTTTTTCAAAACCAACTTCAACCCAGTGTCGGTACCACTTATTTTTTGCTTCATCATCAACATTAAGTTCACTACTTAAATATTTAAGCACTCGCAAATTATCAATAGGATGGATATCACAGGCAATTGCATAACTTAAATTGCGAATGTGTGCTTTTTGCCAAGCATTACCTTGCAGTAATGGTGTTTCAGGGTATTGCTCTTCAAGGTACTCTAAAATTGCTAGAGATTGACCTAATACGCCGTCTTCTGTTTCTAAAGTCGGTAACAGCCCTTGTGGGTTTTTTTGTAAGTAATCTGTGCTTTGCTGTTCTGATTTTAATAAGTTAACAGGTACCAATTGATGATCAATATTTTTTAGATTTAATGCGATTCGAACACGATACGCTGCAGATGAGCGAAAATAAGTATAAAGCTTCATAATCTAATTATCCTTGATTGCCATTAAAGTGTTTTTTGATTGTGCGCCAGCAGTCAGTGTAATTAGCTTGGCGCTCTTTACCTTCTAATGCGTATTTAGTCGGCGATATTACATAACGTGACTCAAACATAAACGCCAACGTATTATCGTAGCGTTGTGGCTCTAAATCGGCGTTTGACGCTTTTTCAAATACGTCTGCTTCAGGACCATGCGGCGACATACAGTTATGTAAGCTCATGCCACCTGGCACAAAGCCATGCTCTTTTGCATCATATACCCCTTCTATTAAGCCCATAAACTCACTCATAATATTACGGTGATAGTAAGGCGGGCGGAAGGTGTTTTCAGCCACCATCCAACGCGGTGGGAAAATAGCAAAATCGATATTCGCAACGCCCTCAGTACCCGATGATGAAGTGAGTACGGTAAAAATTGAAGGGTCGGGGTGATCAAAGCTAACGGTATTCATGACATTAAAGCGAGCTAAGTCGTATTTATAAGGCGCACTGTTGCCTGTCCAAGCAACAACATCAAGGGGAGAGTGACCAATATCACAACGGAACATATTGCCATTAAATTTAGCAATTAGTTCGAAATCACCTTCAATATCTTCAAAAGCCGCTACTGGATATTGAAAATCACGATCATTCGCATAACCGTTGGCGCCCACAGGGCCGCGCTCAGCAAGGACATAGGCATGGCCGTAGTTTTCACAAATATAGCCACGCGCAGTATCGGTTAGTAACATTACTTGAAATTTAATACCACGCGGAATAACGGCAATTTCGCCTGCTTTAATAGTTAAATGCCCAAGTTCTGTTTTAAGTAGTAGTTCACCTTGTTGCGGTACAAATAACATTTCGCCATCGGCGTTATAAAAAAAGCGCTTGTCCATTGATTTATTGGCAACATAAACATGAATACCAATACCGGCTTGCCCATTGGCGCTGCCATTTGCAGCCATAGTGATTAAGCCATCGATAAAGTCAGTGGGTTCTGCAGGTATATCAATGGGATCCCAACGCAGCATGGTTGGTGGAGTCGGTACTTCAGTAATGGGAGCGGTTCTAATTAAGCCATTGTCTATGGCTGTATAATCGCCCTGCACAACCGATGGGCGAATACGATACATCCAAGTGCGGCGGTTATCGGCCCGAGGAGCGGTAAATGCAGTGGTACTGAATTGCTCTGCGTATAAATCATATTTTACTTTTTGCGGACTGAATTGCCCAATCGGTAATGCACCAGGCAGCGCTTCGGTTTCAAATTCATTGCCAAAGCCGGTCATGTAGTTTAATTGTGTCGCCATTACTGACTCCTGTAAAAATGGGGGAGTGTTATATTTTTGTTATTTACGCTAAGATACTCTCAAGTGAGACTAATATCAAATGCACTGATTATGACCGTTGTAAATAAAAGTGAACAGATAAAAGTCGTATGTAAATAAACAAGTGATTTAACATGAAAATAGATTTAACGACATTTTTGCCCTATCAATTAACACACTTAGCAACTCAGGTAAGTAATGATTTCTCGAGCATTTATAAAAAAGAGTTTGATTTAACAATTCCTCAGTGGCGAATAATTGCTAATTTAGCGCAATTAGGTCAAAGCACAGCAAAGCAGTTATGTACTCAAGCGGATATGGATAAGTCGACAGTATCAAGAGCGGTAAAAGCGCTAATAGATGAAGAGCTTATTTATAGCGAGTTAAATAAGCATGATAAGCGCGCTGCATTTTTGATGTTAAGTGATAAGGGTATGGCTTTGTATAAAAAAATAACACCACAAGCATTGCAATGGGAACAAGCATTATTAAGCTGCTTGTCGGATGATGAACAACGCCAGTTAATCGCTATTTTTGATAAATTAAAAAATAAATTACAGGCATAAAAAAGCCCACAAAGTGGGCTTTTAAATAGACTAATTTAATTAATCAAATTAGAACGTGTAACGAACACCTATACGCATTTCCCATAAAGAGGCATCGCGTTGTACAGATTGTTCAGCACTACGAGCACTGAAGTTTGAGTAAACGTATTGACCTTGGTCATTAATATTTACTTCAACCATCTTATTACCCACGAAAGAACCTTTTCTTAATACACCCCAGTCATCGTTTAACATATTCGTTAAGTTATCGATTACGAAGAATGCTTCACCTTTATGGCCATCCATAAAGCCAGGTACTTCTTGAGTGATTTTAAAGTTAAATTTAACGAACCAATCAGAGTTCTGTTGGTTACGACCAGTGATCTCACCACGTTTAAGACCTTCAGATGCGATAAAGTCGTTAAACTCATTGATTTCATCAGCACTCATGTTGTAAACAACATTAGGATCGTTTTCAAGCGGTACATACAATAATTGACGTGCGCCATTTGAATTGTCGTCACCAAATTGAATATCACCAGCACCTGTGTCGCGATTACTCTTGTAGGTAAAGCTATATGGTAAACCTTTATATGCTTCACCAAATAGGTTAAAGCGAGTGTCGTAACCATCGAAGAACTCGTGCTTGTAACCTAGGTTTAATGTAAAGCGATGTGGGATTTCGTAATCAGATGATGCTACACCAGGGTTACCTGGGTTTGATGTTGCCAAGTTACCGTAGTTTGAGCTGGCCACAGAGCTAGTCATTGGGTTTACATCATCAGCATCAGTGTAAGCGTACGAGAATTGCATACTTACGCCATTATCAAACGCTTTACTTACTGCAGCTGAAATAATTGATGATGAACCGCTATCACCGTTAACATTAGTCAATAAAAGCTCGCCATCACGACCTTCAATTGATTCATACAAAGGACGGCCGTCAAAGCTTACTTCACCAGTAGGGCGAAGTGCGATATCTTGCAATGTTGCAGCGTCGCGCTTATCAGTGTAAAGGTAATCTAAAGCAATTACATAATCGTTTTCAGTAGTGTACGTTGCACCTAATGAATATTTCCATTCTGATGGAATTTCAAAGTTAGGATCAACAGCATTCACTGTACCGTCACCTGAACCGATAGGCGTGTTAGCGACTTTATCAAACTGAGATTTTGGAATATCAAAACCTGGGCCCGCACCCGTAACAGTAACATTTTCAGGAGCGAATAAATCTACACTACCAAATTGATGAGCACTAATGTTTGTAATGCCATCATTTGAATATGAGTTAGATAGCCATACATTTGGATTACCGCCTGAGAACAAGCCAACCCCTGCACGCACTTCTAGTTCATCCGTTGCAAACCACTCAAAGCCTACACGTGGTTGAATTAAATCAATTCCGTCAAACGTTGACTGGTTACTAAAACCGTAGCGATCAGTAAAGTTTTGGTTGAAAGTAGGCTTATCATCGCTTGAATAACTATCGTAACGCAGACCAAATGTTAATGATGCATCGATATCTGAAAAGCTGTATTCATCTTGTACATAGAATGTATTTTGTGAATAAGCGAAGTTAGCAGCTGCATCTGTTGGGTCATTTGTGCCTGCGGCATTATTGTAAAATACTGCGCTGGCTATGCCTTGCTCATACGCATCGATTGATGCAAAGCGCCATTCACCTTCTGTGTGTTGTACGAATTGGTTAAATACTTCTAACTTTTCGTACTCAAAACCAGCGGTAATAGTGTGCTGATCAAGGTAGTAAGTACCTGAAAATTTAGCTGTAGTCGTGTCGTAGTTTAAATCATTTGATTGACGAGAATCATCAGGACCTACATATACTGTAGCGTCATCAGTGCTGATTTGGAATTCACCAAAACCACTTGCTGCGTCTAAAGATTGAACACGTGCGTCAAGCTCTGATTTACCTAAACGAACTTCAGTTGAGAAATCGTCATTCCAATCAGAGTATAGTGATGCAACGATTGAAGTAAACTCAGCACCTTGCTCATAAAAGTGGCTGTCAAATGCGAGCTCATCACCATCAGCATCTGATTGCGATAACGTAAAGCCATCATTGTAGTTATAAATTAGGTTAGCACGGTGGTCATCATTGATGTTCCAATCTAGTTTTACTAAGATTTTTTCATCTTCTACTGGTGAGCTTGCTGGTGTTGCACCTGCTTCGTAACCATAAACATCACGTGTAATTTGTTTAATACGATCGATGTCAGCTGACGATACTAACGATGAGTAGTTAAACTGTTTAACGCCTTCAAGTTTTTCGTAAGAAGTGAAAAGGAAAAGCGTGTCATTGATTAGTGGTAAGCCAACATTAAAGCCATAACGCTTTTCACTGTAATCACCGTTATCAACGTCATCACCTTCAATCTTATCGCCTTTCATTGAATCGTTAGTGTAATCGTAGAATACACCACCGTGAATGTCGTTGCCGCCAGATTTAGTAACCGCATTAATGTTACATGATGTGAAACCACCATATTGAACATCAAATGGTGCTAATTCTACTGCTACTTGCTCGATTGAATCAAAAGAGAACGGAGCGCGAATAGTAGGATAACCGTTTGAGCTTAAGCCAAAGTTATCGTTCATGCGAACGCCATCAAGGGTTAAGCTGTTAAAGCGTGGGTTACCACCACCACAGTTGATTGAACCACGGCTATCATCAATAGCAACACGAGGGTCAATACGGATAATATCTTTTAAATCACGGTTAATAGCTGGTTGATTTTCAAGATCGCTCAACGTAAATGTTGAAGCAGGGCCTGTTCCACCAGACATAGTGCTAATAGGACGACCTGTAACAACAATTTGCTCGATGTTAGAGATATTCTCTAAAGAAGCATTTACAGGGTAGTCGCTACCAATGTTCAAGATAATATTATTGAACTCTTGATCTGCATAAGTGTCAGAATCTACAACTACTTTATATGGACCACCAACACGAAGGCCTTTTGCTGTGAAGTAACCAGCGTCGTTAGTCTCAGTTGTTTTAACTGAGCCTGAAGGAACGTGTAGGATAGTAATTTTAGTTCCTGCAGCAGGGTTACCGTTAGGACCCTTTATTTGACCTTTAATTGCTGAGGTTGTTTCGTTTGCAATTGCAGCACCACTCACACCAACACATGCCGCTATAGCAAGTGATAGAGCCGTTTTGCGAAGTTGAATTTTCATTTTATTTTCCCGTGTAGTTAAATAAACTTTTAATAGCTTTTTTATTTTAATTTTGGATTAGGAGGCTGAGTAACACACCTAACCCAAAATGTTTACATAGTGTACCTCATTTGATTGTTACAAATAAAATACAACTGTAACTTTTTTATTATAAAACACTTTTCGTGTGAACTTTAGCGTTTTATTAATGTTTCAATATTTTACTGTGAGATAATAAGTAGTTTTTATGACAAACAGATGAAAAGTGACTTTTTCAAAAAAAAAGCCATTACATAAATGTAATGGCTTTTTAATATTTATAAATTTTTGCAGTGCAAGTTATAGATTAAAACTTATAGCTAACACCGATTTTAGCTTGCCAAGCAGATGAGCTACTAATTCGTGAGTAGTTCCTTACATCAGCGCCGCCATAGGTATTATCAAGTTTATATCTACCTTGGTCGTCAAGCCCACCAAAATCATAAATTGTTTGATTTGAATAGCTTAGACTTTTCTCGATGCCCCAGTCACTATTTAAAAGGTTAGCGAAGTTATCAATCATAAAGTACACCTCACCACTATGACCTTGAGCAAAACCAGGAATTTCCTGCTTTATACTTACATCCATGGTTGTAACCCATGGTTGTGTAGCTGTGTTTTTAGCTAAAATACCGCCACGTTGAGAAATACCAGCACTTTGCAGTAGAGGCTCTAACTCAGCCCAAGAAATTTTTGACTCGCCCCAGTTTACATTTGGATCGTCAGCACCGGTTGGTATGTAAGGTAAGTAAGCACCGTTTGTAAACAGTGAACTAGTATCCCCTAAATGACCATCCTTATACATTCCCATTGTGTAGCTGAATGGACGACCAGAGCGACGTTCAAAGTAGACGTTAAATTTAGTCGCATAACCACTAAACAACTCAGCGGTATAACCTAGGTTAACTTTAAAGCTATGCTCTATTTCATAAAACCCGCGAGCAGCAATATCTTCATTGCGGTTTACAGTGATATTGTGTTTATAGTTACCTTCTGCCTGTGATGCCGAACCAGCTGAAGACTCTTTAACATCTTGATGCGCATAACTTGCAGAAATAAATAAACCATTATCCCACTCTTTGGCAATGCCCGTTGATAAGATGATTGAACGACCATCATCAGATGAGTTCGTCATTTCAATATCAACGTTATCAGTAAGTGAACCTGAATATATAGTTTGATTAATAACGCGTTCACCATCAGCAGCTAAGCCGACAGGTGTAATTGAAGAATTGTGCCATACGGCTTCATTTTCTTTTTTATGGTACGCGATTTCGGCTTGCCACTTAAAGCCGTCGCCGAATAGCTCAGAGTCAAAATCATACTCAAAACCAACTTGGGTACGAATACTTGAAGGAAGTTTAAAATCGGGGTCTATATATGCAACACTACCAGCGCCTTGCTGCAAAGAGTTTTTAATTTCATCAGGCACTTGGGTAATATCAGCAGTGTTATTAGCGTAGTAATCATTTATTACATCATTAGGTGCCGATACAAGCGTGATGCCATCACTTTGGAATGAGTTATTATACCAAACATTAGGAATGCCGCCTTGGAAACGACCGATACCACCGCTAATTGTAAGCGCTTCTGTCGCATAATATTTAAAGCCAATACGCGGTAAAATGATATCTAAGCCGTCAAGATTTTCTTGATTGGTGAACCCATAAGTATTCGCAAAATTTTCGTTTAGAGTAGGTTTGTCATCTGATGATAAACGTTCATAACGAACACCCGCAGTAATCTCTAAGTCGTCACCAACATAGAAAGTATCTTCAATGTAAAGTGCAAGTTGATTACGTCTTACATCATAAGCGGTATCAGCCGAATTATTCGTGTAGGCATTTTGATAAGAGAAATCATAAAAGCCTACATTGCGGTTCGCAAAGTCTTCTAAGCTATCAAACTTCCATGAGCCTAATGAGTTTTGAGCAAATAAATTGTATAAACGAAGTGACTCGTACTGAGCTCCAAAATTTATTTCATGCTCATCAGTTAAGTAAGTAGCATCGAATGTTAATGTTAAATTTTGTGTTTCAGAGCGATTTGCATGGCGGTATTGATCTGTACCAAAGCTGTAAGATGGGCCATTACGTCCATCTTCGTCTACCGATATACTTCCTAAATTAGAACGTGTCGCGCTGTCTGAAATGACATCTTTATAAGAAATACCAATTTCAGTTGAAAAGTCTTCAGTCCAATCTGAGTAGAGTTTAGTGGCAAAATTATTGAACTTAGTAACATACGCATAAGTATTTGACTGAAGAACGATGTTATCACCACCGTAGCTTGAATTACGCTCATCTTGATCGTCTTGCCATTGGTAAGTAAAATCTAGGCGATGATCATCACTTGCATTCCAGCTAAGCTTAACTAATAAGTTTTTATTTGTATCCTCTGGAGCACCCGCGAGTGAATCAGTCAGTCCGTACTCATCGTTTAAGATTGAAATGAAACGGTTGTAATTAGCTTCAGTGGTATTAAATTCATTTGCAGCACCTGATCCGCTAAAACCATAATCAAGATCCGATTCACTTGACCATTCTGCATAGTTTACAAAATAAAACAGCTCATCTTCTATTAGTGCTCCACCAACATTAAAGCCAAACCTTTCTTCTGTTTGAATAGGCTCTACTTTATTAGTAGAAAAAGTTTTTTGACCAATCGCATCTAGGTCATCTTCTTCAACGATATTAAGAAGATCTCCTGATATATCAGGGGTAGATATTTCATAAAAGCCAGAAAATTTAAACTCATTTGTACCAGACTTTGTTACCGCATTAATAGTACCGCCACCAAAGTTTCCTTTAGAAGCCGAAAAAGGCGAAACATCTACAGATACTTGTTCAATCGCATCTAGTGCTACAGGGGGTTGTGAGGTTGGGTAGCCACCAAAATTTAAACCAAAGTCATCATTTTGGCCAATGCCATCTACAGTTAAACCATTCGTGCGTGGGTTACTACCGGCAAAAGTTAGTTGGCCGCTACCATTAATACTTGCAAGTGGGTTTAAACGCGCAATGTCTTTAATGTCACGATTAAAGCTAGGCATGTTATTAATGGTATCTTCACCAAACGTACTGCTAGAACCACCTGATTGTTGGATGATTTTATATCCAGAGACTTCAATCTTTTCAATATTTAGTGGTGCTAATTGCGACTTCAAGCGATAAGTTTCACCAAGGTTTAAAAAGATGTTTTCAACGGTGGTGTCGTTAAATGTATCAGAGTCGATAATCACCATGTATGGTCCACCAACACGTAAACCATTGGCTATAAAAGTACCACTTTCATTGGTTGTTAACTCACTGATTGTGCCAGTAGGTTGATGAACAACCTTAATTTTAACGTTTGCAGCGTTCGCACCTGATGGTGTGGTGATTTTACCACGCATTGCAGATGAAGTGTCAGCAGCCATAGCGCTTGTTGAAACTCCTAGAGCAAGAATTACTGCCCCAGTTAATTTCGAAAGGCGAAGCTTTGTCATAGTGTTGATTTCCCGTTTAGGTTATTTAAGTTAGAAACTGAATTTATTTTGTTGCTTTTAGTGTTAAAGCTTTTTTTGAACGTTTACTCGCTGGATCAAATAATTTATTTAACAATCCAGCCAAGCGAATGCCCGCTTGTTGTAAGCGCGTTTTTACAATAGGGGTGTGGTTGTAAATATAGTCGTAGCTAATATTTTCTTCTGTTGATTTATATATTTGTAAAGCAAGGTTGTGTGACTCTTCAAGCCAGCTTGTTGGGGTACTGTTTAAATACTCGTTAATTAACTCGCTGTTATTAGTATCTATAAATTGAGCGTATTCAGTAAAAGATAAATTTTCATTTTCTACCAGCTTAGTATCCCATAAGCTATGAAGATTGGTTTGTTGGTTAAAGAAAGAAACCTTAATGCGATTCCCGCCTCTATCTTCAGCTCTACCTGCATGAAATGGTTGATGGCTGTCGCCGACTAAGTGCACTAAAAAACGCAAACTAAACTGTTTTGCTGCAAGGCTTGATTTATCATCCTTTAATACTTTAATTGAATAGTGAATGCCTTCTAATATGTTTGTTACTGATTCTTTATGTTCAGTGTGTTCGTGGTTAAAGCTAAATTTTGCATTGTCATCTGCATTAATATAGTGCCAGCGAGATGATTTTTTTTGCCAAAAATCACCCGGCGCAGAGCGCATTTCATCTGGCCATGTTGAAATTTGTGCTAAAGATTCACCATTGAGATAAGGAATAAGTGCGGCCTTAGTGGTTTCGCTTACATGAGCCTCTGCAATTTTACCAACAACGCGGTGGCCGTTTTGCCCCCATGCATTACAGTCTGTGCTTGCAAATATTGCACTAATTAAAAGTGTTAATGAAAGCGAATGTTTTACATTTATCTGCATTGAGGCATCCTAGTAAGTGTGAAATTTAATTTATAAAACCTTATAAGGTCAATTGTCCGTATTTTTCATGTTGATAGAAAGGACTCAATAAAATTCATACTTTCTTATTTAAAATCATTTACTATCAATGATTTGGGTTTTATAGGTAAAATTACCTATTGTAATAAGTAATTAAAATTGTTCAAATGTCTTATAACTTCATTTTAGATCGGTGTTTTTTGGATATTAAAAAGTTAATGTTGCATAAAACAGCAATTGTTACATTTATGTTTATAGTGTTGTTGTTTAGTTGGTTTGCAGGTCAAATGGCTGTAGATGAAAAAGAAATAGCTTTCCCAGTGATGATAGAAACATCAACGATATGTCAAACCACGGCAACGGCTAATCAAAATCAGCTTATAGTATTTACACCCTCAAAGTATGTTGCTCAATTGCTCACTAAAAACTTGTGTGATGATAAAGTTGTAGCAAAGCAATATGGGTCTGTTATTGGCTATTGGGGCTACAGAACCGTCGATAGCTTAGAGTTTGTTGGAAAAGGCATTGCAGATTTAATTTTAGCTAAAAATAATATTATGGAAGCGTTTAGAGCCGAGACTACTTACAATTATCAGCCAGTGGTCGGCTTTTCAGATTACACCGCGTTTTTTATATCTTCAAAAGAGAAGCCTCTGATCACTAAACAGTATTTTTTAGACAAAAAAATAGGCCTGTTAGATTATCCAACTAGCCGATCTGGACATATTTTGCCAAAACAAACGTTTAAGCAATTAGGACTTAATATTGCTCAACTAAAAATAACCTATGCCAGCTCACATAATGAATTGCGGGAATTACTGGCGAACGGGCAGGTTGACCTGATTGCCTCTTTTTGGAGAGAAAATGATAGTAAGCGCTTCTCAAAGAATTATATTACGCCCATAAGTAGTAATGTTGCAGGTACTCGTTGGTACTTAAAAATGCAGCATAACAATACCGATTTACTCTGCGCTGTACAATCTCACTTATTGAGTATGTCTAAAGAACAATCGTTTCAATATTATCAAGATGTTGAGCCATATTGGCAGTGTAATAACTACCCCGTTACTTTTATAGGGGAGTCGTAATGAGAAAGCTTATATCGCCATTAGGTGTTTTTATATTATTCATTGTATTTTCATTGGTGTTTTATATTTCAACAACACATAAGCAGCAACGGGTAAATAAGTTACAAATAGCTCAAATAGAAAAACAAATCGCTTTAGACTTACCTTTGCTCGATTTATCAAATGAGCTTCTTAAACATTCTGGTAATAAAGTTGCGATACATCATTATATACAAACAGTAAATACTCATATCCAAGGCACAGGTATAGAGGTAATTTCGATAGTGCCAGAGCACGAGTTTATTTCATCCTTAAAAACCGATGAGTTTATTCGAAAACTAAATAGTAATAATAATGTAGTTTTTATAGTTTTATCCTTAAAGCAGCCTCATTTTTCGTATACAAGAGTGACCGTTTATATACTGCTTTTTGTTGTCAGTGCATTATTTATGATCATGATAAAACAGGCTGAAATTTATCAAAGAAATAAAAAATTCATCACTGAGCAGGAGCCAAGTACACTAGAATCAAAGCCATTAATACTCGTGATTAATTTAAAAAGTAAAACTTTATCCAGTAGTTATTATCCCGAGCAAGAAGTGGCGTTAGCAAATAAGCCGTTGTGTTTTTATTTAGCGCTTGTTGAGTTTTGTACTAATAATCCAGAGATTAAACTTAACCATAATAAAAATGTACCCGAGGAGCTGTTAGAACTTGCTAATAAGTACTTTTATCGTTTAGTTGAACTCGGGCATACCATCAGAAAACGACCAAACTTTAATAACAGTTTAGAAAAAACCCTGAGTGAAATTCGTGCGGCGTTAGATGATGTATTGAATGATTGCCCAGAGCAGAAGGAGCTGTATTATCCGCCAAAGGCATTTGGAGAGGGCTCTCGATCACGGATGCATAGCTATGGCTTAGTAAATGTTAACCAAGGCAATATAGAAATAATAGGAAAGTAATTTAGTTTTATCGTTTAGGGTGAGTGATTTGTGGGCTGAAATGTTTGATTGACTAGCTTTGCTATCACATAAACCTTAATGAAGAGTGCCATTAGCATTTTAATGACACTCATTATTGTTCACACTAGATTACTACTTAGGTGCAAATTCACGTGCATCAACAGGGCTATGCTCATTAAAAAACCGTTTTAAAGCTTGCGAGTCAGTTTCATCGGTGCTTACAAACCCGGCCATTTTTGTGATTTTTGGATAATTATCGCCACCTGAGGCGTTATATTCATTAATACTCATGCGGTATGTTTTGTTTATATCAAGTGGCTTGCCGGCGATAAATACGTTAGTTACCTGCCCAGCTTTTAATTCAAATGCTAAGTTATGATATTGCATGTAAGCACCAGAGTCTGGTGGAAAACGTGTCACGACATTTAAATAGGTTAAAATTTCATTGCCTTTAAAATCGATATAGGCGACACGGTTTTTGAAAGGTTGTACTTTAAGTATATCTTTATAACTCACGTCACCCGCATTAATACTATCGCGAACACCGCCACCACTGATAATACCAAAATCAGCACCCACGGTGTTCATTTGTGCTTGGATAATAACGCGCGCAAGGTTTGTTTGCTCAAAGCGTACTTTGTTACGATCTCCCTCAAGTCTGTCATTGACTAAGCCAATTTTCCCCTCAATTTGCTTAGCCCCCTTTTGTTGGTATGCTGCCAAAAAGGTCTGTAATGCAGAGTCAGGTTTAATGTAATCTGCAGCTAAAACGGCTTTTATGCTGCCGTCTGGTTGCTTTTTATCGACATATAAATTAACGGGTAATAATTGATAACTCAGTAGAGATAATTGGCCGTTTTCTAATTTAAATTCTGCTTTGCCCACATACTTACCCCATTCGTGGGCTTGCATTATCCATGTCCCATTTTGCTGATCTGGTTTACAGGCTAAACCCGGTTTAAAGTTCTCATCAGTAACATTTTTAGCAGCCATACAAACTGGCTCTTGAGAGTGTCCACCAATAATCATATCAAGGGCATTTTTATCTAAAGAGCGAGCAAGTGTGACATCACCAGGGGCATTGATCCCATTTTTAGCATCTGCATAGTGGCCCATATGTGTTACTGCAATGGTAATGTCCGGGTTATATTTTGCTCTTAGCTTTTGGGTGAGTGAGGCAGTTACTTTAACCGGATCTTTAAAATCCAAATGGCCAATGTATTGTGGGTTACCAATTTTTGCGGTATCCGTTGTTGTTAAGCCAATAACGGCAATGGTTAAGTTCCCTTTATTAAATATTTTATAGCGCTCAAAAACTGTTTCGTTAGTTTGTTTATCGAAAATGTTGGCCGATAAAAGAGGAAAGTTAGCCCATTTTTGTTGCTGGTTTAATACACTTATTGGATTATCAAACTCATGGTTTCCCAGAGCCATTGCATCATAGCCGATTTTCGACATACCTTTAAAATCGGGCTCAGCAAATTGTAGGTCTGACTCCGGAATACCAGTGTTTATATCACCGCCTGATAACAATAACACCTGATGTCCCTGTGTCTTTGCTTCTGCTCTTAACTGGTCAATTAGGGTCTTACGGGCTGCCATGCCATATTCGCCTTTTTCATTATGCCAAAAGCGACCATGGTTATCATTGGTATGAAGAACTGTTAAATACTGTGCTGCAGGTTTATTGACAGAATCGCTAGCACAGCCAGATAAACCAAGAAAAAAAACAAGAAAAAAAAGAGTACGCATAAGATACCTATCGATGAATTAAAGCTCTATCTAGTAGGTGGTTAGTGTAAACTAGTTCGAGTTTAAAAAAACGCACTTCTTTATATTTTTTCAGCCTGTGTGGTTTCACGCTGCAGCTCTACAACCCTGTTTCTTCGAGCAAGTTCATCTCGTGCATATTGAGATTTTTGATGATTAACATCAATCATCCATTTCAAAAAGCTCACGGGCAATTGGGTGTATGGCTCACCTTTATGTAATCCAAAATCACAAATAGTCGTGTTATTAGTCATTTCATGTACTCCTATCACTGTGTTAGGGCCTAATGACCTTTAAATGGCAACAGTCCCTGATTGATAATAACAAAAAAAGAGTGATTGATAAGGGGCTTTTTAAATACCTTGCAAGGTTTAAAATTAATTAAAAAGAGTAACCGTAATGTACACCAAGGCACACAGGCAATTAATTATCCATAACGTGTTTAAAATAAAAATGTAAACAGTTGTAACTGCGATGTAATTAACTTGCTATGAATTGTAGCGTTAAGTACTTATATATCGATTTACAAAATAAATAGCACTATTCTATGATGCATAAAATATTAATTCTAATGACAATAAAAATAGGAAAAATAATGAAGAAGCTTATCTTAGCGTCAATTTTAACTGCAACAAGTTTTTCAAGCACTGCAACTATAGTCGAAATGCAAACGAGCCAGGGAACGATACAAATTAACTTGTTTGATCAACAAACTCCTAAAACAGTAGAAAATTTCCTAAGTTATGTTGATGATGCTGCATATAATCAAACGGTAATACATCGCTCTATTGATAAGTTTATCATTCAAGGAGGGGGCTTTACCTTTTCTGATAAAATGGATCCAATTACAACCAAACCTTCGGTTATTAACGAACCTATTTATTCAAATGTTAAAGGCACCATTGCTATGGCAAAACAGGGCGGTAATGAAAACAGCGCTACCAGCCAATGGTTTTTTAACATGAGTGATAACAGCCAAAACTTAGATTTACAAAATGGTGGTTTTACCGTGTTTGGACAAGTCACTGCGCAAAGTCAAGAAACCTTAAATAAAATTGCTGCCTTAGTCCATTGTTCAGAGGTACCATTAGTTGGTATTACTCAAGCCCAATGTTCAGATGAAAATTTAGTTATTAGTAATCAAAACTTGGTATCAATTCAAAGTGTGGTTGTGCTTGATGATGATCCTAATTCAGCACAAAACTTGACACCCAAAGAAAATACATTAATTGATAACGTAGAAGTTACACCACCAAAAACTTCAGACTCTAGTGGTAGTGTAGCGTGGTTATTAGGTGCACTACTGCTAGTAGCACATCGATTAAAACGTACAAAATAAACTTATAAATAATAACGGCGAATTGTTAAATTCGCCGTTATTTTTTAGTGGTAAAGTACACCCAGCACTAGCAAAGTCCACATTACAAACACAGATAAGCAGCCTAGTAAAAACACTCTAAAACGGGCTCTTAAATGATTACTACCCAGGTGAATGAGGCTGTGAATAATTCGTGTAGCGACAAATAAACAGGCAAGTACTGCAATACTGACACTCGCCATATTAAGCTGTAAAGCAAGTAAACATCCCGCATAAAAAAGCACAGGTATTTCGAATTGGTTGCTAAAGTTACGATCAGCAACTCTGACATAATCGCCCGCATTATCAAGGCGCATAGCAGCAAAATCATTTAACTGTATCTGTTTATTTTTGGCCGCTGCAAAACGACGTTTTCCCATAATCACCATAACAACTAATGAAAGTGTTACCTGCACAAACATGGCCATTATTATTATCTTTTCCATAACTTACCTTATTGATTATTTGATTACTATTCACAATGTGTTACACAATTAAGTACTAATTAGTAGCATAGTATTACTTGATGATGGTAGTTTATTCCTGATTTAGTATTTTTGTAACACTAAACACGTATTTAACAGCAATGGATATAATTAAAATGAGACACGTCATCGGCTTAAGTGCAATTGCACTGGCAATATTAAGCGGTTGTTCGAATACCGCCACTCTTTCTCAATCTTCACAAACATCACTGTTGTCACCAACGCTCGTTGTTAGCCCTAATGATAACCGTGAATATAAAACCTTGAAACTTGCTAACGATATTGAAGTGATTTTAGTCTCTGATCCAAGCGCTGAAAAATCTGCTGCTTCACTGAGTGTAGGTGTAGGTCTGTTACATGACCCAATGAGCCAACAAGGTATGGCGCATTACCTAGAACATATGTTGTTCCTAGGCACTGAACGATACCCTGATACCAAAGGGTACTCCGATTTTATGACTAAAAATGGTGGTGCGCATAATGCTTATACTTGGCTCGATATTACCAACTACATGTTTAAAATTAATAACGATGCGTTTGAAGAAGGCTTAGACCGCTTTTCAGACTTTTTTAAAGCCCCTAAGCTTTACCCAGAATACACAGAAAAAGAAAAAAACGCAGTGAATGCTGAGTGGTCAATGCGTCGTGAAATGGACTTTTTTGGCCAATTTAAATTAGCACGTAAAATGATGGGGGAACACCCAGCTAACCGATTCTTAATTGGTAACCTTGAAACACTAGGTGACAAAGCGGATAGTTCTTTACACAAAGAAACGGTTGATTTTTATAATAAATATTATTCATCAAATATTATGAAAGTGGCGCTGATTTCTAATTTACCGATTGCAGAAATGCAGAAAAAAGCACAAAAATACTTTGCTGACATTGAAAATAAAAATATTGAAAAACCTCGCGTTACTGCGAGCTTAGATTTTGATAATGCCGGTGGAAAACGTGTTTTTTACTCACCAAATGAAGACGTTAAACAACTACAGCTCGATTTCACAATTGCTAATAATCAAACTGAATTTGCAGTAAAACCTAATCGCTTTGTTTCTTATTTACTAAGTAATGAAATGCCAGGTAGTCCAGCACAATTATTACGTGATAAAGGGTGGGTATCGCAGTTATCCGCTTCGGCCTCTCCAAATCAATATGGCAACTACGGTTCTTTGAGCGTTAATATAGAGTTGACTGATGAAGGTATGAAAAACCGCGAGTCAATTGTTGCGACAATTATGCAATACATTGACTTGATTAAGCGTGAGGGCGTTAATAGTAAATACTTTAATGAAATTCGCACCTCTTTAAACAATCAGTTTAAATTTTTAGAAAAGGGCGATGAGTTTAACTACGTTAGTGCGTTGACTCAAAGCATGCAAGATTACCCGTTAAATCATGCGATAAACGCACCGTACTACTATGCTCAATTTGATGCTGATGCGGTGAACAATGTACTTAAGCAACTTAATGCCGATACACTTCGCATCTGGTATATTTCTCAACAGGAAGATACAGATTCTGAGCTGCATTTTTACGATGGCAAATATAAAATTAATGATATTAGCGATGCAGAAATTGCCAGCTGGGAAAAACCAAGTGATTTTAATTTAGCATTGCCAAGTGTTAACAATTTACTGCCAGAGAGTTTTGCAATTAAAACGCAAGCCTTTAAAGAGCAGAAGCATCCTGAGCTTAGCTACGATAAAAACGGTGTAAAAATTTGGCGCCAAGCAAGTCAGCAGTTTGCAGAGCAACCCAAGGGATTAGTTGAGGTGTATATCAATACGCAAACAGGTTTGCATGATATTAACTCAACCGTACTTTATTCTGTTTGGGCTGATCTGTATAACACTCAATTAAGTCAGTTACGAACTGAAGCTGCCGTTGCTGGTATGAACGTTAATTTAAGCTCAAGTAATGGGTTGGTGCTATCGTTAAGTGGTTTTACCGATAAACAAGATATTTTACTTAAACAAGCGTTAGCTGGGTTTGATGCTGAAATTTCAGCACAAGCGTTTAATCAAGCGATTGACCGTTATCAGCGAGATTTACTGAATCAACAAAAACAGTTCCCGTATGCACAAGCATTTGGTGAGTATTCTAAGCTGACTCGTACTGGTAGTTTTGATACAGAAGCGCTAATTAAGGCTGCAAAAACATTAACGCTTGCTGATTTACACGCTTTAAAGCAAAGCACCTTAGCAAATAATAACTTACGTGTATTTAGCTACGGTAACTACAACCAAAAAGACATTGATGCTATTGCTGCTGAGTTAGCGGCTATCTTACCAAGCACACATACTCAAACGGAGTTTGCACGCAGTAAAGCGTGGTTACCGCAACCGGGTGAAGCGCGTGTGCTGCACAAAGATATTGATGTAGCCGATGTAGCTGTGGTCGATATGACCATTCACCCAATACCTGGTTACGAACAAAAAGCTCAGGCAGCAGTATTGCAAGGTCACTTTAGAACAATCGCCTTTGATAAAATGCGTACTGAAGAGCAACTTGCTTATGCAGTAGGCGCATTAGCGCGTCCCATTGAAGATTACTCAGGTATTGGTTTATTTATCCAAACACCGGTGAAAGGGCCTAAAGACATTCAAGTGCGCTTTGACAAGTTTAAAAAAGAGTACGCTTCTGAGCTTAATGCCATGAGTGAGGAAACATTTGCACAGCTTAAAAATGCAACTTTGGTTTCGTTAAAAGAACAGCCAAAGAATTTAAGCGACGAAATGAGTCCATTGATTAACGATTGGTATCGTGAAAACTTTGATTTTGATTCAAGACAAAAATTAATTGCAGAGGTGGAAAAAGTCACCCTTGCTGATATTAAAGATTACTACCAGCAAACAATGTTAAACCCAAAAGCAGCACGTTTAAATGTGCAGCTACGCGGCACTAAGTTTAGTGATAGCGAGTTTGCTGATTTGCCAAATCAGACTAAAGTGACGAGTTTAGATGATTACTACAGCGATATAAAATTGCAAAAGTAAGTTTGAAATTACTCTAAAACCAAAAAACCCAGTCATTGTTGACTGGGTTTTGTTTTAATGTCGTTAAATTATAGTATTGAACTCCAAGGAGTTATTTTGAATATTGCTTTTAGAACTGAACGTTTACTCTTACGCTTCGCACAAATAGCAGATGCGGCGGAGTTACTTAAGTTAGTTAATCAGGCCAACTTTATTAAATACATTGGTGATAAAGGTATTTATACCCTAGACGACGCTAAAAAATACATCAAAGACAGCTTTATAGCTGCCCATAAAGAGCACGGTTTTGGGCCTTATATGATCACACTCCATGATGAAACTGTGGTTGGTATTGTTGGTTTTTATCAGCGAGCGACTATGCAACATCCCGATTTAGGGTTTGCGTTAAAAGTCGGCTTTGAAAAAAAGGGATATATTTTTGAAGCAGCTACAATACTTTTATATAACAGGCATAAATTAGGTATAAAAGATGTATGCGCAATTACTTCAACGGCTAATTTAGGATCTCAAAATGTACTATATAAACTGGGTTTTATTGAGGTGGGTAAGGCAGTAATCAATGCTGATAAAACCACCATCAAAGTGTTTATTTATGATTGAGTCTTGTTTTTTCAATTGTGTTCGCCACATTTGAATTTATCTCTAGCCACATTTTTTCAAGGGTCGCGACTAATGAATTGTAGCCATCGTCATCTATTGGCATAACATTTGAGAAGTTATGAATGCTTATTAAACGTCTGCCTGATTCTGGGTGGGTATAGTACAAACGCCATAACCCTGAGATATCTGCGTTACCTTGCAGATCGCCGTTAAAGTGATGTAATTCATATTCTATTTCATAAAATATTTGTTGTTGTTGGTCGGTAATGACCGGCAATCCTTTTATAACCATCCAGTTGCTCATGGCATTAAATAATGTTTGTTGCGCAGTTGTTGTAAGCATTACATCCGGCGATTCGCCCCACAAGTGATAATTAGCAGCATGAACTTGATTATTATCTACTTTCATAGCAATACCACGGTTATTCAATGCCCCCCTTAAGGTAACTGTGTGCACCCTGAGTTGTGCTTTTGTATTTTGCACATTTCGCGAAGAGTCAGTTATGGGTTGTTCAAATTGGTAATATTGAGTTGCAGTTTGAATAGCCGAGCTACAACCACTTATAATCAAACCAGCTAAAATTAAAAATAGTGCTTTCATTATTGTTTCCTTGGTTGCGGGTCGCTAGGCAGTGACTTATCAAAAATGAGCATGTTAGGTTGTTCGTTTAAACCACGAGTAAGTGGTTGGATTTCTTCAGATAAACGCTTAATTTGCAGCAGTGTTTGTTCAAGCTGGTGGTGCATTTGTGAGCCTGCTTGATAGCTTGCCATTGTTTTATCAAACTGCCGCATGGTTATTTCAAACTGTTCCATGCTTTTGGTTATTTTTTCGAGATTACGATTAAAGTCACCGGGTAAATTTTGGGTGTCAGGTTTACTTAATAATGTGCGCATTTCACTGGCCAATGCTTGATACTCGCTAAAGGTTGATTGCATTTTTGCCAAACTGTCTTCAATTTTTAAATTATTTACCTTATTCAACACATCAGACACTTGGTCGGCAAGCACTGTTATACCACTAGATACACTAGGAAATACATCATATTGAGCAAGCTTTTTAAGCTCGCTTTTAGGGGCGTCAGTATAAAAGTCAAAATCGACATAAACTGCACCGGTTAATAAATTACCTGGTTTAAGCGATGCCCTCATACCATTTTCAATCCATTCGTTTATGCTTGATGCCCAATACTCTTTAGCTAAGGCGTTGTTGTGATATAAACGCCCATACTCCACTTTGATCAATACGGGTACTGCGGTATTTTTAGCACGAAAATGAGCGGGTTTGCCATCTATTATTACGTTCGCAGGAGCTTCAACTACAGTACCTATGCGTGTTCCTCGGTACTCTACTGGGGCACCTACACGTAACCCTCGAATAGATTGCTCAAACTCAATAAGGTAATAATCAAAGTCATAAAAGCGCTCTTCTAGAGCTTGTTTGTAACTCTGGCTTAAAGAAAAGCTATGACCGTTTTGTGCTAAATCGCCAGGAGCTTGCTGGTCAGGTAAACCAACAGAGATCCCACCTTTCAATAATTTGCTTAAAGAACCGGTGTTAATGTTTATACCATCTGCGGAAAGATCTATTTCTATCCCTGAGTTAACCCAAAAAATAGAGTTTAAGGTGATCAAGTTCTCATAGGGGGCTTTAATAAAAATACCGTATTGCATTGCTTGGTTTTTCCAATCAAAAGTGGCGGTTTCTATTTGGCCTATTTTATAGTTTTTAAAAAATATGCCAGTACTGACATCAAGTACTTCTGCATTGTAACTGAGTAACTTAAAGCGCCCACCTTGAACATCTTTACCTATTAATGCGGGTTCCTCTTGAAGTTTAAACTGCTTCTTTAGTTGTTTACTTTCGCCTGGCGAAAACTCTAAATAAACGCCTGAGAGCAAAGTGCTCATGCCACTAATGCCTGTTTCATCTATGCGAGGTTTTACCACCCAAATACGGGCATCTTCAGTAAGCAAGTTATCGTAGTTTTTATCTATTTGTGCCCGTGCAATAACACTGTCTTGGCTGTCAGAAAGACGGACGTGATCAATTTGTCCTATTTTAACACTACGTACTTTAATTTCTGTTTTACCGGCAACAATGCCCTCGGCTTGCGGCATGCTGATGTAGATTGTTTGACCTTTATTTAATTGGTATTGATAAAGCATCCAAATACCTACCAATAAGGCAACCACGGGAATAATCCAAATCGCAGAAATACGTGTTTTTTGTGCTACGTTGGCTGTTTTAGTCATGCTTTATTCTCTGCGTTTTTATTTTTAGGTGAATCCCACAGTAAACGAGGGTCAAATGCGTGTGCTGCCATCATTTGGCATAATACCATAACAGTAAAAAAGACGATGCCTAAACCCGGTATAACCGACATCAAATTACCTAGCTGCACTAATGCAACTAATATAGCCACAACAAACACATCAATCATAGACCATTTTCCTATAAATTCAGTAAGTTGATACACTTTTGTGTAACCTTTTGTATAAAGGTTGGCGGGCTTTGTAACCATAATGCACAAAAAGCTTAAAATAAGCGCCTTGGCTAATGGCACCACTACACTTGCAAAAAATATAATCAGCGCAATAGGGTATGAGCCACTATTCCATAAGGTAATTACACCAGAAATAAGCGTGGCAGGGGTTTCATCCCCAAGGCTGATAGTGTACATAATGGGCAGTAAATTCGCGGGGATATAACAAATTACGGAGGTAACTAGCCAAGCTGCTGCTTTTTGAACGCTGTAGGGGTTTCTTAAGTAGGTTTTACTATGGCAACGAGGGCAGGTTAAATCAACACTCAATTGGTGGCAAACATGGCAGGCTTTTATATTATCGTCTATTGCACGTTCTGCGCCTGCACTACTTTGAAGCCGAGTTGCCGGGCTTACCTGCGACCACAACCTTGCACGATTTAGCCGTGTTAACGCACTAACATAAAAAATTACAAATCCCACATAGGCAAAAAAGCTGGTACCAAAACTAACCTCAGCTAATGACATTATTTTAACCATACTGACCAAAACACCAATCAAAAAGATTTCTGACATGATCCAAGGCTCAAGGGTTAAGGTAAACTTTAATAGCCTTCTGGCGAGCGCTTGTGGCAGCGCTTTGAGTACCCCTAAATGTAAAGGGATCAATATAATGAGCAAACTCATAGGCAGAATAATAATGCTGATATCAATAAACAGGCCGAGCAGGTCACTATCATAATTAAATAGAATGCGAGCAGCGTCAGGTAGGGTAATTGTTTGGGTAATACCGTTGCTACTAAAAGAAATAAACGGATAAAACATACTGCTGAGTAACATCAGCAGTGCGCTGAAGCTTAATGCGACTATTTCGGTATCATGGTTAACATTAACACCGCGAATTTTGTGGTTACAGCGAGGACACACCGCAACCTGTTTGGCATTAATGTCGGGAATATCAATGATAAGATCACAGCTTGGGCAGGCAGTTTGCAAAATGTTAGCTTATAATTAAATCAATA
>NZ_JASDDF010000030.1:0-67520 GCF_030407535.1 Pseudoalteromonas sp. APC 3224
TATGAGTGATGTAACGCCATTTTTATATATTGCTGTTATGGCTTTTTATTTTTTACACAAAAACGAAGAAGGTAAAATACTAGTACCGATTGTTGCTTTTGCAGCAATACCGTTATTTAGTAACGATTACTGGCTGTGGTTTAAGGTGAGTATAGGGCTGAGCATCTATGTTTTAATGGTAGAAAAAGCTAAAGCCGGATATACAGGAGGTGGAGCCGTTTCAGCATTCGCCGCATTTTTTATAGGGGCCTATTTAGTCAGTGCTCTCATGCATACTGTTTTATTTTGGGAAGCATCGTGATGTCGAAGTTTAAGGTAATAGGAGTTTTTTTATTATTCACCTTGAGCTTTTCATGCTCATCTATGCCAGAGAAAAGTAAAGAACCACTGATGGATTTTGCTAGTGCAAATTGCTTTTTTTGGTACTTCAAAGATAATAATATTCCTACTAATGATATTAGTAAAATAGCAGGTGGAATTGTTGAAATGAGTAGCTATTCGGCTAATAAGTTTCAACAGGTTGCGTTGTTGGTTAAAAATTGCTCACCTCAATTGAATGCCAAGCATAAAGTTGATATACAACTGGCAAAATGCTTTTTATTAAAAGATGATGCAAGCTTCATAAAAGAGCTTAAAACCATAGGTGAATCTTAATTAACTTTATAAACTTTTTTTATATGGAGATCAGGTCTTAATCTTTAGAATGATCTCCATGAAGAACTAAAGGATCAGAGGGCACCCATTAGAACTCTTGATTTCCTTTAATTTAAGTACAGGATATGGAACGAAAGGGGTCAAATCTTGACTTCAGACATCAAAGGTCTAGATTTATAGTTTACAGCTTATTGAGTGAATCGCTATGTCTAGGCCGCTGCGAATAGAGTACGAGAACGCATTTTATCATGTGATGAATCGCGGAAGAGGGCGTGAAAATACCTTTTTGAGTGATGACGACTTTAAATATTTTTTATATTGCATTGAGCAAGCAAGCCTTCGCTTTAATATTGAAGTGCATTCATATTGCTTAATGACCAATCATTACCACTTGCTAATCAAAACCCCTGATGCAAATTTAGGCCGAGCCATGAAGCATATTAATGGCCTTTATACCCAATACTTTAATCGAACACATAACACAGATGGTGCGTTGTTTAGAGGGCGCTACAAAGCGGTGCTTGTGGATGCAGATAACTATTTATTGCATGTTAGTCGGTACATTCACCGTAACCCAATTGAAACGAACACACCGTTGGTAGAAGAGCTTGCTAAGTATAAATGGTCTAGCTATTCAGCTTTTATTAAAAGAGGAGCGACACCGAAATGGCTCGTCCGAGATTTTATATTTTCGCTGCAAGGCAAAAAGCGTAAATATGCTGCTTATAAACAGTTTGTTGAATTTGAAAACAATAAAGAAATAAGCGCTTTTTATAGTGCTAAAAAGTTATTGTCGGTTTTGGGTAGTGAGGACTTTATTGAAAACATAAAAGACTATATTGCCAAGTCAGATAGCGAAAGCAAGCTTGTTAGTAAAAAGCACTCAGCAGATGATGTTATAGCTTACTTAGATCAATACTTTAATGTTGAAGTTGATGAGATTATAGCGGTTAAAAAGGGGCGAAAAGAGAAAAATTTACCACGCTGGTTTGCTATTAAATTATGCCAAGATTTAACAGGATTAAATTTGCAGGCTTTAGCAGATGTTTTTAATGTTGAACACTATTCGGCAATATCGAAAGCTGTCGGTAGGTTGAATACATTAATGGTTGAAGATAAAAAGGTTAAATTACAATACGGAAAACTTCGAGATTGTTTGATGTCTGAAGTCAAGATTTGACCCCATTTGGTTTCCATTTGGTTTCATTTGGTTTTTGGTTTTCGTGATTTTTGCAGTTTTTTTATACATTTATTTACAATGGATTGACATGAATTCTTGTACCTAAAAAAACTTTAGTATTTAATGAGGTTCTATCCTTTTGTTGTTCATTGCTCGTCAATGGTATGGCAAAGATGAGGAACGGAAGGCCCATTAGATTACTTTTCACATCGGAAGTGGTTTTATATTATGAAAATCAAAATTTTAAGTTTAGCTATATCGGCTGTATTGTTAACTGGCTGTGGGGGTTCTGATAAAAAAAGCACACCGACCGTAGTCCAAAGTGTGTTTGAGATCCAGCCATTAATGACGGTTACGGGCAAGGAAGATAGCCCATCAGCTATAGTCATTAATGCCAATAAAGTCCCTGATGGCGCTGAGGCCATAGTTTTAGAATTAGTAGAACAACCTACGCTTGGTGAGATATCGGGTATATATCCAAATTTAAGCTACGTGCCGGTGGCAGACCAATTTGGTGACGATACCTTTAGCTTTAAACTAAAAAAAGGCACTAAAGAAAGTAGCACGGTAAAAGTTAATATTACCCTTGCGGCTGTTAACGATGCGCCAGTAATTACAGGAACTCCTGCTGCTACTGTGCAAGCTAATGAAACGTATCATTTTGCTGCCGCGGCTTCAGATATTGATTCTGAGCAATTGAGTTTTAGTATTGACAATAAACCTGATTGGGCGACGTTTGATACTGTAACTGGGGTATTAAGTGGTATGCCTTCAAATCAGCATGCAGGTAAAACCAGTGGTATTGTTATTCGTGTCTCAGATGGTGAATTTGAAGCTGCTTTACCTGCATTTGATATTGAAGTGATTGCATTATCTTGGGTTAAACTCGGTGATTTACCGGGCTTTGAAGGTACGCATTTAAATGTTCAGTCAACCAGTGATGATCTGTATGCAGTGACACATAACTTTGCGATTGCTGCTGCTTCTTTATGTTCAAGTGCCGAACCGAGCGCTCCGAGGTTGTCACATTGGGATATAGCACAAAATAGCTGGCAAAAACTGAGCTCACCGCAATCGAGTCGTTATTATTATCAATCAGAACTTGTTGATAAAAAGCTTTATCTCTTTGGTGGCACCGAGGCGTGTGCAAGTGGGGCAAATGCACAAGCTAATATGGAAGTGTATGATACACAAGAAAAAACCTGGCAGACGTTTGCAGCACCTACCTTTGCGCCGTTTATTAATCCGCTACAAGCGAGTTGTTCATTTAATGATGAGGTCATTGCGTTTTCTAAAAATGGTCAACAGCAACGCCTTAATCGTTTAAATACAGTGGATAACAGCTGGCAAGCAACAGAACTACCTGAGAGTTTGAATGAAATACAGCATTGTTTTAGCAAAGGTGATGCGCTTTTTGTTATCCAACGTCAATACGAGCAATTACTGTTAAGTCAATTTGATGTTGCTACACAAAGTGTTTTAAATTCAGAGTTAATTCCTGATTTTGAAGCCGGTGTTTATTATGACACTACACTTATAGGTAATACGTTATACCTGTTAAGTGCAAAAAACTTTGTGGAATTTGATTTTGATTTAATGCAATGGAAAACGCTTACCGCTAATCCGTTTGCGGTTGAGGTGCAAGATACGACTAGCTATTATTTACGTGATTTTAAAACGGTTGCCTATGGTAATACTCTGCTGTCGGTTGGTGGCGCTTATACCAATTATTATGGTAAAGCCATATATCAATATATTCCGCAATAATTTATATCCATAAAACTGATTTAAAGGGCTCACAGAGCCCTTTTTTATTGCTGATTTACCTTATTAATTAAAAATTAAGCGTCTAGCGATGTAGAGCAAAGTGATCATCCATTATAAAGTTCCGGTCAAGCAGGCAGCTGTGTTTTCTTGACCTTTTTATTCTAAAAGCCAAACGCCCCTACTTTTTAAACCAATTTAAATATGGCTATGGACCTAGTAATGGCCTCGATTGGTGAGAATACGCGCTATGGCTTGGGTAAAGAACGCCCTATGAATTTAGATATTTTTAGTATCATTGATGATTAAGTAAGGCCCTTGGTCTCCGTCATCGTTTACTACCAATATCAGTCCTGTTTCTGGCAGTGTATATACACTGCCTAATAACAAATAAATTTAAAATTAGTTATCTTCGATAACAATGGTGCAGGCAGCAGGGCTTTCACCAGTCATACTTATTACTGCCGTATACCCGTTATGACTTTCATCGTAAATGCCATCATCAGAGTAGTGTTTTTTTGTTTTATCAGCCGCTTTATATGCATCTTTAGAGCTACTATAAGGCGTTTTACTATGCTGTACTTTAAAATAGTTCTGTTTATTTACTGGTGTTGCGGACATAATTGCCCAACCAGATTTATTACCTGAAATTTCAATGCTCATAGTAATATTTGAACCCGCACCTTTAGCATGAACACCTGCTTCCCAAAGCTCCCCAGGGTTAATTTTGTTGCCACCGTCAACATCTCGTAAACTACCATGGTCAATATAGTAATCTACACTTATTGTTGATTTTGTAGCATTCCTTATACCAACAGCCAAATCGTTGCGATCTTTATTGCTACCAAAAACACTAGTAATTAGCTGATTAACATCAATATTAAAATTAGTATCGGTACCCATAATTTATTTCTCCATTGTAAATATCTATTTCATTGTCAAACAACATAAAATTCGTTGTTAATAAAATGTTAGGTTGGATGATTTAAGATATCTATTACAAATTATTACACCCAATACTCAATTGAGTGTAATTAGGAAGGTCGATTAAAAACTCAATACAAAAACTCGTCAGGATTGCAATTATTAGTGACCCTATGCTTTTTTCTATTTTTACTTCTAGCAACACATGCATTTATAGCGTTATGTAATGCTGTGTAATATTTTTACGCTTGTCTTCAGCTATCTTTATAAAGAGTGTCCATCGCTCACCTAAATCAACTAGCTTAAATCTTTAAGGTGTCTTGGATAACCAACCAAGATCCTAACTTATTTTTATTTAAGCTAGCGATATTGCACAACGTTCACCGTCACAAAGGAGCAAATTATGAATGTGCAAAACAAAACGGGCCCGTCGGTAGCAGTAGATACAGAAATTGATGCTAATATTCTTCTCAGCAGTGCGCAAAAGCAAAAAATTAAAGTGCGTGATAGCAAGTATAAAGCGGCTGATTTATCTTGTCTGAGAGCAATTGCACAGGCTGCAATTAACGTCGAATTATTTACAATCCCGCTTTATATGAGCGGCCTCTATTCGATTCAAGGGACACACCAAATTGCAGACTCGTCGAAACTGTATCCCGGCCGTTATTGGCCAGGGCTTGGTCCTACGGCTGGTTACATTCCTGAAATAAGACGTAATCAGTATGATGTTAACTTAACTGCTTTGTTTGACACCGACACCTCAGCTGGAAACAGTGATGATGCAAATAAACCAGCCAAAAAATATGAATTGTCTGTTAATCAACAAGTGTTCAACGGGGTATATAGTGTTTTTATTGAAGAAATGCTGCATCTACAACTGGCCTCAAATATGGCAAGTAAATTGGGCCTCACACCGAGCTTTACTAGTCAGGCGTTAATTGACGAAAAATATGGTTGGAAGTGCTACAACAACAAAAGTAGCATTCCACATATTTTGAACTTTGCGGACTGTACTACCGATTTATCTAAATTGAGCCCTGCGGTTCAAGCTTATTTCAAACAAATTTTTCCCAATAAAACGCTACAAGATTTACGTGTTAATGCTACAGAACTCAGTAAAGAGCAAACGCTGCTATTTATGTTGATAGAAGAGACTGAAGAAAACGCTCACAAAATTATTCAACCAGAGTTTTTAAAACCAAACGCAGATACACAACGACCAAAATACTTTGAACAAGCCCCATATGACTGGTGGAAACCGAATTACAAGGAAAGTGACTTGCCGCTATTTGGTTCAATTGGGCACATGTACTTAAGTTATTGGGATTATATTCAGATCCAATATGACGATGGAACTAGTTTGTTAGATTACGCAACTATTCAGCCTACCTGCGAAGCTAGTCAGCGCGACTACTTCAATGAGCGCCCTGGAAATGATGAATATCAAGCACAATTTCCGGGCATTATAGGTTCGCTCAACGTAAATTCAGATCATACAGCTCTCAAAGAAGCCTTAATGAACAATGTGAATGCCATTACGGATCAAGGTGAGGGTGATGGTGTGGCTGACATGCTTTGTAAACGTTGGGCTAATGAGATATGGGCGCAAAACTTTCTTGCTTCTAAGGAGTCGCCATCAAACGATGCTCACCCGAGTACAGTCGAAGAAAAGTTCCAACCAAGCGCTGAAGCATTAAAAGCGGATTACCCGGCAAGCTGCAGTGAAGGTCCTATATCAGGCTCAGCATGTGCACGGATCACCAATAAATATAAAGATCACTTTCAAATTTTCACCGATACGCTGAAGCTGATCGTTGACTTTGAATCCCCTTCATCAAACTCTAGTGAACGCTACATGACATGGCCTACATGGTTTGCTGATGGCAACACTTGGAGCTGTGAATTATTAGATCCCAAAGGGGGCGATGAAGCACATGCGACTAATCCGCAACTCCCAGAGGTAGCAAGCGTAGTGCAAGCGCTCAATAATCTGCGGCTCACGACTAATATTAATGACACTCACCAATTATTTAGTAGTTCAGCAGTAGGTACAATTAAAGGTCTCACAACAGCGCTAGATCGCTATTGGTCGGGTAAAACTGAGGAGTTTCCGGGTCCAGCAATGGGAGGTTCTGGAGATAGAATTTCGATCTGCTGGGCAACTACAGGAATAGCGCCAGATTTAGTGAGCGGTATCGACCCACAAAGTGCGGACACGCTTTATCATGCTTGCCAAGGAATGAGTTATAACAACATCGGCACTAATGATTTACCACCTCCTGAGGTATATCACAGCTGTAAAGGTAGTAATGATTGTAAAGCGCAGGGAGGTTGTGGTTTTGTGCATAGCACAACGCCAGGTGGCAGCTGTGGTGGCAGTGTATCGAGCGGGCCAAAAAGTGCACCAGCCGATAATAAGTGTAATAACTTGGGCGGTTGTGCAGTGCCTATTTCGGCGTCTCAACTTTTCCCGAAGCTTTCAGGTGATGACCAAGAATACGATATGCAATTATTTAAGTTTAACCTTAAAGATAACAGCTTCTCAGCAATAGATTATACTTACCCAAAAAGCCAAGCCGCTCTCAGTGATAAGTCAGATGAGTGCGTATTAATGCCTTATAAAAAAGGCGACGCTGTATACAACATTGCTTGGCAAGCTTACAGTAATGCTAATGGCTTGTTGGATGATAACGGTAAACCGCCTGAGCAGCCAATGCCTTCAGATATTCGTTTAGCACTTCCTCCTTCAACTTGATAGGAAAGAGCGTATGACAAATCTAACTCGGACGCAGGATTTTGCTGCGTCCGCTATCGAAAAGCTAACTGATCTTGGGTTTGGTGTTGGCCTCAGAAGTCAGCATTATCCTTATATTATGTCCCATTTGGAACACGATACATCACTTGGTGTTGATTGGTTTGAAATTATCAGTGAAAACTATATAGATAATCACGGATATGGTAGGTATGTGCTCGATAAATTAAAGGAACAATACCCGCTAGTTATGCATGGCGTATCAATGAATATTGGTAGTAGCGATCCAATTAACTTTGAATACTTACGCAAGCTCAAAGAGTTAGGTGAGTTTGTTAACCCTCAACTTATTTCTGATCATCTATGCTGGACAGGCCTTGCTGGTTTAAATAGTCACGACTTGCTACCAATGCCGCTAACTGATGAAAGTTTACAGCACGTTATTGACCGCGTTGATCAAGTACAAGACTTTTTAGAGAGGCCTTTAGTGCTTGAAAACCCGTCAACTTATCTTGAATTTCAACACTCTACTTTCACTGAAAGCGCGTTTTTTTGTGAGCTCGTCAAAGCAACAGGATGCGGTATGTTATTGGATGTAAATAATGTTTTTGTTAGTAGTTTTAATCATGGTTTTGACGCCGAGCAATTTATTCGCCAATTACCCCTCGATCACATTGTTCAAATACACCTTGCAGGCCCTAGTGATTGTGGAGACTGTTTGATAGACACTCATGACCAGCCTGTCCCCTATAAGGTTTGGCAGCTTTACCAATTGGCGCAGCGCTTAACTGGGGGGACTTCGACCTTACTTGAGTGGGATGCCAATATTCCCAGTTTTTCTGAGCTGGTTGGAGAGTTAAACAAAGCAAAGCTGGTACTAGCAGGTCATATCCCGGAACAAAATACGAATATTAACACTAACGCGCTTTCAACCCCCATAGTTAACGAGCGTTTAGATGCGGCACGCCACACCATGTCTAAGCGAGTAGAGTTAGATCAATGAAAACACCAGACTTAATACAAACCCAGCAGTGGCTTAGCACCGTTTTAATGGTGCGAGGTGATTTGCCACAAAAGCTTAATACTGCTGCTTCACAAGGCTTAACTTTATATAAGTGTGTTAAAAGCAGTGACACCCTTAATGCCATGCGAAGGGTCGACATCTATGCTGCAGGTTATGTGATGCGTTTAGTCGAGTGCCTTAGGGGGGAGTTTGCACTACTTTGCCAGTTCATGGGTAAGGAAGTATTTGATACCTTCGCTAAAGCTTTTATTGTCACCTTGCCATCAGAGTCTTGGACTATGCACCAGCTAGGCTCGCGCTTCGCTGATTTTTTAGCGCACACAAAACCCACAGGCGATTTTAGCCCGCATCAACAAGCTATGTTTTGTCTACCCGCAGAACTGGCTAAATTTGAAAGAGCAAAAGCATTAACACTTTTGAAGTCAGGGCCCGAAACCGCACATAAAGCTTTGTCCATTAGCGAAATTGAGCTACTTTGCGGTATTGCGCAAGACTTTATAATAGCAGTACCTGAGTCCGTACAGCTTATTCAAAGCGATTATCCTTTACTGCCTTTAGTCGCTGAGCTTGAGCAAGGTAAGTCATCTCTTGCGCCCACACCAGAGCAAACGTATATTGCCATATCACGCCACCAATACCGCTTAAAAGTCACTATGTTAAACGACTGGCAAACCGATTTCTTGCTTCAGCTAAAAAAAGATCAGCATTGTTACAAAGAGGCTGTCGCCTATTGTTCAGATAAAATGAATATAGAAACACAAGTATTAAAGTCTCAATTAGCTATTTGGATCCCTAGTGCCGTGAATATAGGACTGTTTACGCTACACAAAAATTAATTATCACCTTTGGTGAGTTTCTTATTCCTCGGCTTGCTGAACGGTGTTGGGCTGGTTTTACCGTTATGGCTTGCATCTGCCTTTAGTTTCTCCTTTTATTGGGATTTGAGGCTGTATTTAGTAAAACCACAAAGGGGTTCAAAATTGTAAAATACCGCGCAAGTTGGTCGCGGTTTTTCCTTGATTTTTTATTCACAGAGTTCAAGTGTTTTATTTCAACCCAACAATTAAATGGGGCACCAACTGAAAATACAGTTAAGCTCTTTATTGGAGGCCTTACGTAATTTTTTAGGGGTGACTGATTGCAGGCAGATTATTGAAACATAGTGATAAATTCACTTCCCGTTTTTGTGAAATTTAGGGTGTAATTAATCGATACTGACTAAAGGGCGGCCCCTTACTGAAATAGCTTATGCCTATTATGTTATTAGCAAGCACTTTAAATATAACTTTTATTTTTAAATCTTATATAATTTAAAAATTCACCTTCAAAAAGAGATTACTATGATTCGTAGAACTCTCATTCTTTTTTGCATTTTCTGCTTTAATATCGGCTTGTTAAATGCCAGCGAAAAAGATAAAACCATTACGTTTGCAGTTGGCCATGATCATGAAAAAATGCTGCAGGAAAATTACCCAATCTATCGTGCGAGTTGGCAATTTTTAAATCAAAGCTTAGCTAAATTGGGGTATGAGGTGGATGCCATTGTTTTACCTTGGGCAAGAGCAAACTATTATACTCAGTCAGGAAAAGCTGACGGTCTATTTTTAGCGGCTAATCTACCAGGAAGAGAGCAGTGGGCGGTATTGTCAAACCCAATTGGTATGGGGGCATTTGGTGCTTTTTATCATAAAGATAGAAAAGGCGAAGAAAATGTTATTGCGAGTGTTCGTTTAGGTGTACATGACAAAATATTAAAAGGTTATCATACTTATGAGTTGTTAGAAGTTGCCACTGCTCAACAAGGGTTTAAACTACTTTATAATCAAAAAGTAGACCGTCTTATTATGTCGCAGAGTTATGGTGAATACTTGTTAAGTAATGAATTAATTGAATTTAAAAACGAAATATCATTTGATTCTGACGTTATTGAGAAACGTTCAATTCATGTTGCATTTGCAAAAGACATTACTAAAAGTTTGAACGCAATGATTGTAGTAAATAAAGCAATTGATTTAGGTATAAACGACGGTATATACCATAAAGTTATGACTAAAAATAAAGTACCTGAAAGTATGTTTTTGTCTAGTATTGATAGAAAGTAGGCATACCTTATCTATTTTCAATCGCTTTAAAGTCAGTAGATGAGTGAAATTGTCTAATGGATGATTCCTTCACTTACTTTACACTTTTTCACTGAGCTACTTATACTTTGCTATTACCAAAGCGTCTAAAAGAGATATTAAATCTAGGTCCTATTGTGTTATCACCTTTGGCAATTGCATGTTCATAATTATCTTGAAAGCCTTTGCCCATCAGCAATAAAGAGCCATTTTCTAACGTGATATTATAGCGTTCATGTGTGATGGTTTTTGAGCGAATTAAAAATTCTCGCTGAGCCCCAATACTGATTGAAGCAATCACATCTGTAGAGCCAAATGCGGGTAAGTCACTATGAAAGCCTAAGCTTTCTTGCCCATTGGGGTAGTACAAACATACCGCGACAGCCAAATTACAACCGGTGCGTTCAGTGATTTGCTGACGTAACTCTTCAAGCAGGGGGAAACTCTTTGTTTGTCTGCCATGATGCAAGGAGAAACTACCCGATTTAGCAAGTTGTGAGTCTAAAAAAATCATTCGCCACGGTAAAATCGGTTTTTGTGATCCATCGGGGAAATCTATAACCTCAGGCTCTTCGAGATCATAGTTGCTCCTCAGCCACTTAAAAAGCGTTTCACTTTGCGCTGTAGACATGAAGTGTGAGTAATAATGGGCATCACAAGACAGTGGTAATTTCATGGTTTTTACCTTAGCTACACTCAAATATGAATATAAGCATATCAGTATTTTGAAGAGTTGAAGTGTTTAGACTCCTCATCAGCCGTGCCTTGCGGCGTTAATACAAGTTCATCAACGAGTGCAAGCCCGATTAAGGCGCCTTGCGTTGAGCTTTGTTGCTCTTCCGGCTGTTTATAAAAAGATATTTTGTAAATTAAAACAATAAACCATTAAGGCGATAAGGCCATAGACTCTGTGTTTAAGTGATGGTGGGTTACCAGTATTTACAGTGTCACAGTTGAACCATGCTCAACTTTGATTAACTTAAAAATACAGTAATAATGAAAATAAGAACAAGCTGATTGCTTAGTAATTTAATAAAATGATGCTTTGAGGAAAGCTTACATTAGCTGTGTAATTTTTATAGTTTATATTAGTGAAATATTTTCATTTCTTTCTTAATTATTGATTTTAAAGATATTTATAGGTGGTCTTTTTTTTGCTTGGTTATTGTTTTTTAACCCTTTAAAAATATAGCAATCAAAAAAATCATTTAAGGAAGAAAAGTTATGGCAGAGTCATTTAAGTACGCAAATAATAAAGGACATGCAGGAGAGCTTCATCAAAAAGCTAATGAAGATCACCCCGTAATGACAACCGCACAAGGTTGCCCTATCAGTGATAATCAAAATTCATTAAAAGCAGGTCAACGCGGACCAGGACTATTGGAAGATCATGTGTTACGAGAAAAGTTGTTTCACTTTGATCACGAGCGAATTCCTGAGCGAGTTGTTCACGCAAGAGGGTATGGTGCACATGGTTACTTTGAAACGTATGATGCTTTAGATGATTTGACTTCTGCTGATATTTTTCAACGTAAAGGTGAAAAAACACCTGTTTTTGCACGCTTTTCAACAGTGGCGGGTAATCAGGGCTCGCCTGATTTAGCACGTGATGTGCGAGGTTTTGCCGTTAAGTTTTATACGCAGGAAGGTAATTGGGATCTGGTAGGCAATAATATCCCAGTTTTTTTCATTCAAGACGCGATGAAGTTTCCCGACCTTATACATAGCGCAAAAGCAGAACCAGATCGTGGTTTTCCACAAGCGCAAACAGCCCACGATAATTTTTGGGATTTTGTAAGTTTGTCGCCAGAATCCATACACATGGTTATGTGGGCAATGTCAGATAGAGCTATCCCGCGCTCATTAAGGTTTATGGAAGGATTTGGCGTTCATACTTTTAAGTTTATTAATGCACAAGGTGAAGAAAAATTTGTTAAGTTCCACTGGAAACCTAAAGGCGGTATGCAGTCAGTGGTTTGGAATGAGGCATTGAAATTAAATGGCGCTGATCCTGATTTTCATCGTCGTGATATGTGGGAATCAATTAATAATGGTGACTATCCGGAATGGGAGCTGGGCATTCAAGTATTTGATCAAAAATTTGCTGAAGAGTTCGAGTTCGATGTTTTTGATGCCACTAAACTGATACCCGAAGAGCAAGTACCAGTTAAAATTATTGGTAAAATGGTACTCAATCGAGTCGTAGACAATTTCTTTGCGGAAACTGAACAAGTTGCCTTTTGTACTCAAAATATAGTGCCTGGGCTTGATTTTACTCCCGATCCTTTATTGCAAGGCCGTAATTTTTCGTACCTAGATACACAAACCAAGCGGTTAGGTGGCCCTAATTTCACACAAATTCCTGTTAATGCACCAAAATGCCCGATGAGACACTTTCTTCAAGATGGCCACATGGCAATGCAGAACCCCAAAGGCCGGGTTAATTACGAACCTAATTCATTCAGCGGGGATGAAAACAATCCGCGAGAGTGCCCTGTACACGGATTCAAAAGCTCAGAATCTGAAACTGACGGGGGTAAATTACGCTATCGCTCAGAAACATTTAGTGATCACTACAGCCAAGCGCGCCAATTCTATTTAAGTCAAACTGACGTTGAGCAAACGCATATCCAAGATGCTTTAATTTTTGAGTTATCTAAAGTAGAGCATTTACGTATCAGAGAACGTGTGGTTTCTCATCTGTTAAACATTGATAACAAGCTTGCTGAGCAAGTTGCATTGGGTTTAGGTTTACAAACTATGCCAGATGCCGCAGAAGCTGCGCTTGATACCCGTCATGATTTACCAGTATCTGATGCGCTAAGTATTTTAAAAAATGCGCCAAATACATTTAAAGGCAGGAAGCTTGGTATATTAGTAAGTGATGGTTTTGATGCTGAAACCTTTAATTTATTAACACAAAGCCTTAAAGAGGAAGGTGCAAGTTATGAAATTATTGCGGCTCAAGTTGGTGGTGCTAAAAATAGTAATGGCGAGATTATTGAGGCCGATCAAGTTATTAATGGCGGTCCTTCGGTGCTTTACGACGCAATAGTTCTGCTTACCACTAATGAAGGCGCTAAAAAGCTTGCTGAAATACCGGAGGCGAAAGATTTTGTCAGTGATGCTTATGCACATATGAAGTACATCGGCTTTAGTGATAAAGCAACTCCTTTAATCGAGGCTACTGGTTTAAATGGACAGCTTGATGATGGCTGGTTGGATTTAAATAAAATTTCCGCAAGTGAGTTTGTCTCAAAAATTCGTAACCTTAGGTATTGGAGCCGATAAATCGCATAAATTGGGGCTAGTGAGAACTAGCCCTTGTTATTGATGGCACCGTTTGATTTGAGGATTACAAAAATTTAAAGGAATAAAATGAAACTAATTTATGTCGATGATAACTTGCCGGGCATAACTCGAAAGAGGCATGAAAACCAATGGGTTTATTATGATCCTGCAGGAAAGAAAATACATGATAAAGATGAAATAGAGCGGTTAGACAGTCTCGCTTTTCCCCCCGCATACAAAGATGTATGGTTATGTCCAGAAGAAAATGGGCATATTTTAGCTACTGGCTACGACAACAAAGGCCGCAAGCAATACTTTTATCATCCCGAGTTTAGAGAGCAGCAAGAGCTTAAAAAGTTTGAAGCATGTGTTTTATTTGGAAATAAACTGCCTTTGTTAAGAGCAAAACTATCGGAATATTTGCGAGGTAACGAGCTTAATTACCAGCGCACAATCGCAGCCGTTGTACGTTTAATGGACCTTGGAGCTCTGCGCGTTGGTTCTAAAAAAAATGCCAAACATAACAATAGTTTTGGTGCTACGACATTACGTAGCCGGCATGCAAAACTTACGGGTAAAAATATTCGCTTAAAGTATAAAGCAAAATCCGGTAAGCAAAGAGAAGTGAACATAACAGATAAAGTGCTTAGCTCTATCATACAGCAGTTACAAGATTTGCCTGGGCAGAGCTTATTCCAATATATCGATGAAGGCGAGTGTTGTGATGTTTCCTCCAAAGAAGTGAATGAGTTTATTCAAAGTGTTATGGGCGAGCAGTTTAGTGCAAAACATTTTAGAACATGGCGGGCCAGTGTTTTGGCATTTGAAGTCTTACATAAATCAAACGGCCAGCTTTCGCTTAAAGATATGTTAGGTAGCGTTTCAAGTAATTTAGGGAATACCCCAGCAATAGCTCGTAATTCATATATTCATCCAAAGTTGATTGAGCTGTGTAAAGGAGGTAAGGAAGCTCTAAAGGACTTTAATAACTTAGACAAACTACCCCGTAAGACTAAGTACCTGAGTCGCTATGAACGTGGATTGTTGATATTTTTAGAAGAACAATGCTAATAACGTTAGTCTCTTTGTAATTATACTCATATTTCAATCGCTTGAGTTATACCTATGTGTGTGAACTTTTTACAACTTCTAGCAACTTTTACTGTAAAACGTAGAGTTCTACTTTGCTTTTTTTATTTATCTTTCTGATTTTAAAGGATTAAAACTTTGGTTTGAATGTTGCTAATTACTTAGCGTACTTTCTTAAACAAATAAAGGAGTTATTATGAGTACTGTTATTACTGGGTTATTCGATAATGCATCACAAGCAACATTAGCAATTTATAGATTAGAAGCTTTAGGTGTAAGTGAGGCGGATATAAGCGTTGTTGCTAACGACTCGTATACAAAGGAAGACTTTGCTGTAGATGAAGGTACCAAAGCTGCAGAGGGCGGTTTGCTGGGCGCTGCATCTGGAGGCGTGTTAGCAGCAATTATTGGTGGTTTTACCGCTGTTGGTGCAGTCGCTTCGGGTGGTGCCGGATTATTAGTCGCAGGTCCTTTGGTTTCAGCACTTGCAGCTGGTGGCGCAGGTGCTGCCGTTGGTGGGACTTTAGGTGCAGCAATCGGCGCATTTATTCCAGAACATGAAATTAAGTATTATGAAAACGCAATTGAGAAGGGTTCAATACTCGTCGGTGTTAAATATAACAGCGATAACAAAAATAGTATTGAAGAGATTCTTGATAATGCTGGTGCAAGCAAGGTTTCAAAAGCGTAATATTTTAGAATGCACTATAAGTATCTAAAAAGTAAAAAGGTGGAACTGCGTTCCATCTTTTTACGCGTTTGATTTTAAAACTATCTGAGTTTGGTATATTAATCTATATTGGCAACCAATGAATTATTTAGCCCACCTTTATTTAGCACAGCCTACGGCTGATTCCCATTTTGGCAATTTGCTGGGAGACTTTGGGGGGCAACGGCAGCTAACGCACATACCTACGAGCGTTAAAAACGCGCTTGATAATCATTATTTAGTGGATAAATTTACTGACGCACACCCTTTTGTTAAAGAAGCTAAACAGCTTTTTTCACCCAAGCGCAGGCGCTTTGCTGGCGTGGCTATAGATGTGGTGTTTGACCATTTTCTGATTGCGCATTGGCAGCAGTTTAATAACCAATCATTAATTGATTTTAAGCACACCAGTTATGGGCTTTTGGAAAAGCGTATACCTGTAATGCCTACTCGAATGCAACATGTAGTAACCAGTATGACGCAAAACGATTGGTTTAAAGAGTATGAAAGCGTTGATGGGGTTGGGCGGGCGCTTGATAATATTGCTAAACGGATTCGCTTTACTAATAATTTTGCAGGCACCGCTGAAGATATAACCCGACATTATAGTGAGCTAGATGGACTGTTTTTAGCGTTTTTCCCTGAGCTAATTGAACACGTTAATGAGTTTAATTTGGAGAGCGCACCGAGGTAGAGTGCGCTTACAAAATAAGTGGTTTAGTCGTCTGGTCCTTTTAAGGTAAATACTAAATGTTTACGCATATCTTTCAAAATTACGCCTTTTTTAAGCATGGCACCGCTTAAGCGCTTTTGCCATTTTAATAACTCAGGCTCTGCCGCAGTTAGTGCCTGTTGGTTTTCAAACTGAAAACACATTAGTAAAGAGCCCGGAAATAAATGATATTCCACATCAAACCAGCACTGCAGCATACCTGGAATTTCAGCACGGCCTTGCTCTTCTATATTGTCAGCAACATTGAGGACGAGTGCTTGTTGTTTAACTTGCACAGCAGATAGTTTTTTCATGGGAGAAGATCCAATTTAGAGGCTAAGAATACAGCCGGAATAATACATTATACCCAAGCTTTCAGGGTGATAACAATGTTAGCCATACTTTAAATTAGAGGGCTCATAGTGAAGACTGATTGTGGTTAGTTTAGTAGTTCAATCGGTTTGAATACACTATTTATCAAGGGAAATTATGAATCATATAGTTGTTTTTTTAGTTATTATTTTTATGTTGTCAGGGTGCTCTGAAGAGCAAGTTTCTGAGCAAAAATTAAAACCTGTTTCTGCCATTGAGTTAAATAAAACTAAATCGTTTGATAGTCGTATTTTATCAGGTGTTATCCAACCTGCTAACACAGCCACTTTAACATTTGAGGTTAGCGGAAAGGTCGAAGACGTTTTTTTTGAAATTGGTGAGTCTTTTAAAGAAGGTGAGCCGTTAGCTAGGCTGGAACAAACAAAATATTTATTGGCAGTGCAAGAGGCCAAAGGACAGGTCTCTAATGCAAAGGCTACGATGCTAAATGTTAAGCAGGATTTTGAACGTAAAGCGTCACTGGTTGATGATGGTGCGGTGTCTGGCGCGCAATACGATTTAGCAAAGTCGCAATATGAGAGCGCCAAGGATAAAGTCGATATTGCTCAAGTGCGACTAGCGATGGCAAGAGAAGAGTTAAAAGATACCACGCTAATTGCGCCCTATGCTGGGACTATCTCAAAACGTAATATTGAACCTTCGCAACAAGTCAGCCCTAATATCTCGGCACTTTTAATCCAAGGTAAAGAAAGTTTTGAAGTCTCAGCGCTTGCGCCTGAAGGGCTTCTCTCCTCGTTAACTATTGATAAACCGGCAAAGGTAACTATTTCAGCTTTAGATAAATCGTTGAATGCCAAAATTAAAGAAATTGGCTCAGCTGCTCAAGGAGCGAATGCTTTTCCTATTATTTTAAAAATCTCAGCTAATGATATCGCAGGTATCAGAACGGGTATGAGTGCAGAAGTGCAATTTAAACAACAGCAGGGAGAAAGCGATGGTTTTATGGTGCCTGTAAGTGCAATCATGGCAAAAGAAAATAACCAACACTTTGTTTTTAAACTGATAACAACAGCGCAAGCTGACTACGTTTTACAAAAAACAACAGTGGATGTAATGAAATTTTTTGCGCAAAAAGCGCAAATTAAAGGAGATTTAAAAGAGGGGGAACAAATTGTTAACGCGGGAATGGCTTTTTTACACGATGGGCAAAAAGTAACGCTTATCGAAGGCGAAATTAAGCGCCTTAATCCATAACCCGCTACGGAGATTTAAACGATGAAGATCCCTACTATTTCAGAGCTTGCTCTTGATCATAATCGACTTATGTTAGCTATTGTTTTTGGCCTTATGTTATTTGGCGCCTTTAGTTATTATCAACTACCAAAGCAAGAAGATCCTAAAATAAAAATTCGTGAAGCTGTTGTCACAACCGCTTATCCGGGGATGAGCGCAAAAAAAATAGAGTTGTTGATCACTAAAACACTCGAAGAAGCTATTCGTGAAATGCCCAGTATTGCCGAAATTCGCTCAGTATCTATCCCTGGTCGTTCTATTATTCACGCTGAGCTTAAGCAAAGTGTTGAGCAAAGTGAGTTTGATCAACAATGGGATAAACTGCGCGATCAAATAAACGCAGTGCGTGATGACTTACCCAATGGGACATTGCCTTATGTAGTAAACGATGATTTTGGTGATGTTGCCGTATTAACAGTGGCACTTATTGCTGATCCTGCCTACAGTATGGGCGATCGCCAAGATGTGGCGCAACACATTGCTGATATGCTGCATCAAGTTGAGGGCACTAAAAAAATTGATATTTTGGGCATTCAACAAGAGCGTATTTTTATTGAAATTGAAAATGCTAAGCTCGCTCAACTGGGTATTGCACCTGACCAATTAATTGGTGCTTTAAAAAACCAAAATATTATACGCCCTAGTGGGGTTATTGACGCCAATGGCAAAAACTTTATTATTCAACCTTCAGGAAATTACCAAAACCTTGCCGATATTAGAAATACACTTATCAGTGTGCCTAACCAGCCTGAAACAATATTGCTGCGCGATATTGCTAAAATAAGCCGTAAAGTGGTCGATCCCCCATCAAGAACAAGTTATTACAATAATCGCCAAGCCATTATTTTTGCCATATCTAAGGATGAACAAGCGGATGTGCTTAAGTTCACTCCTAAAATAGAAGCGATGATAGCGCAAATTAATCAAACTATTCCTGCAGGCTATCAATTAAAAAATATTACGCGCCAAGCCGATGTGGTTGAAGATGCAGTATTTGGTGTGACTTTTAGTGTTTTGCAAACCATCGTTATAGTATCAGTTGTGGTAGTGATGTTTTTAGGCTTACGCACTGGTCTGATTGTGGGCTCGATTGTGCCAGCAGCGATTTTAATCACGCTTTCAGTTATGAACTTTATGGGTATTCCATTAGAGCGTATGTCGCTAGCTACTTTAATTATTGCGCTTGGTCTTTTGGTTGATGATGGCATAATAATGGCTGAAGATTTTAAAAAGCGTATCGAAGATGGCGAAACGCGTGATGATGCTATTCGTAACACTTCAGGCACTCTTGCGATACCGTCTTTAACTTCATCATTAACAACTATTCTTGTGTTTTTACCCCTTATGTTGGCACAAAGTAGTGCCGGTGAATATACGCGCTCGATCTCCTTGGTGGTGCTAATTGCATTACTTACTTCTTGGGCGCTAAGCCTGACATTTACTACTTATTTATGTCATCGCTTTGTTAAAAAAGAAACGAGGCAAAAGCAAAATATTGTTCGACGTAAAATTAATCGCTTTTTCGATAGCCTCACCCCGCTTTACGAAAAAGCGTTACGACAAATTATGCGTGCACGTATTGCGTTTGTTGTTGTTATTTTAGGGCTATTTTTGGTCGGTGGCTGGGCTATGAGTCTAGTGCCTGCAAAGTTTTTTCCAGATTCTGATCGAGCACAAATTTTAGTGTACCTTGATATGCCAGCGGGTACTTCAATGCGTAAAACTGACGCAACGGTGCAGGCTATTTCAAAAAACTTGGATGATAAAGAACACTTTCCACATATTGAAAAATATGCGGCCTATGCTGGATTTGGTGGTCCTCGGTTTGTTTTATCACTTACACCTATCGACCCCGAACCTTCAAAAGCATTTTTTATGATTGATGTAGGTGAACGAAAGTTCGCCGATCCTACATTAAAGAGAGTGCGTGAGATGTTTGCTCAAGATTTTCCTGGTGTGATGGGGCGTGTTACGAAAATGTTCTTAGGGCCATCTGATTCTTCACTAATAGAGATTCAAGTTAAAGGTCCTGATAGTGATTATATTTATTCTGTTAGCGATGAAATTAAAACTTTGTTGCGAAATGTAGATGGCACGTTTGATATTAAAAGCGATTGGGAAAACCGCATTACGACACTTAAACTTGAGGTTAATCAGCAAAATGCTCGTCGTGCCGGAATTAGCTCAAATGATGTTGCCCAAGCGTTAGAAACCTATTTTTCTGGACGCATAATATCCGAGTTTCGTGAAGGTGATGATATATTCCCTATTGTATTAAGGGCACAAGACAGTGAGCGATACGATTTAGATCGAATCAACAGTGTTAGTATTTATTCTTCTGCCAGAGGCGTCAGTGTTCCTTTAATGCAAGTAGCCGAGATTCGCTATGAAACGCAATTTGCCCGAATTGCGCGTGAAAATTTATTTCGTACTGTAACAGTACAAGCTAAAAATCAAATTATGTCGGCGCAAAGTATGGTGCCCTTACTTGAAGAGAAGCTTGATAAAATACGAGAGAAATTACCACCTGGTTATGAAATAGAATATGACGGTGTAGTTGGAGACTCCGCGGAATCGCAAGCTGCAATTTTAGCTAATTTACCGCTGTGTATTGCCATTATGGTGTTTATTATCATTGCGCAATTTCGCTCTTATCGTGCCACTAGTATTGTATTTTTAACCGTACCCCTAATTATCATTGGTGCTGCTTTTGGTTTGTTGGTTATGCAAGCAAACTTTGGGTTTATGGTTATTTTAGGTTTATATGCGCTTGCCGGTATTATCATTAATAATGCGGTGATTCTGATAGATCGAATAAATATTGAACGTAAACAGATAGAGTGCTTAGAGCAACAAACCACAGAGCAGTCTAATCAACAAAACTTTGAGGCGGTAATCAATGCCTCTTTAAGGCGTTTACGACCTATTTTGATGTCTACTTGCACAACGATAATAGGCTTAAAGCCACTTATTTTATCTAAAGATGTTTTGTTTTATGGTCAAGCAAGCACGATTGCGTTTGGTCTTGCTATGGGAACAATTTTAACATTAGGGTTTGTTCCGGTTGTGTATACTTTTTTCTTTAAAATAAAGCCGGTTAAAGCAGATAAAAAATAAACTCAGCGTGAGTTAGAGCAGACCCAAGATTGAGATTTTATAATAATTTTAAGCCTATTAGGTGGCAATTTTAGCCACTAAGTAGGCCTGTTTTACTCATGCTTTATTTGTTTAGATAAAAACAAGTTCGTGACATCAGCAACTTTTACTAATGACTCTTTATCAGCATGACTCCAAGTTACCTTTGAGTCTACACTTTCACAACAAATGACACCTAACGGCTTGTTATCAAGTTTATAAGTGTAATCAAGTAAAGAATAAATATTGAGTGGCTCAAAGTAAGAGTGAGTAAACGACTCGGTTACTTCGTTATTTCTGGCGTCTGAGGCGTCGAGTACTTGGTTGGTTAAAATATAGTTGAAATAAGCAGGGGAGTTTTCTGTATTTAAAACAGCACCACTTGACACGTCATCATTTTCATCAAGACAAATTAAGCAACTTAATGCGCTGTATTCTTTATTAAATAACCACAGACTGACTCGATTGGCATTAGGAATAAGCGCTTTTAACTCTTTGCATATTTGGTTTAGCTTCCTGTTACTAGAAACATTAGGATCGCTAATTTTTACTGCTAAGTTTTTGAGGTTGAGGTTTTTAGGATTATAAACATTGAGTAAGCTGTTGAGCTTAGCTTTATCGAACGGTTTTGTTAAGTAGCCATCCATGCCAATATCTAAATAATGCTCAATGTCTTGTTTTAGGGTATTTGCTGTCATAGCGATAATTGGAACGATTTTACCTGTAGGAAGCGATCTAATAGCCTGTGTGGCTTTTATTCCATCTATTTCAGGCATTTGTATATCCATGAAAATTAAGTCTACAGGGTGTTCTTTGAAGTACTTAACGCATTCTTTACCGTTCTCTGCGATTATTAAATCAGCATTATGTACCTTGAGCATTTTAACAATAATGAGCTGATTTATTTTATTATCTTCGGCAATTAAGACAGTACAACCTTGTAAGTTTGTTAGCTCAACGCTTTGCTTTGCTATTATTGGTGACAAAACAATCTCAAAGCGTTGCTCATAGGTGAACGTAGAGCCTTTACCTATTTGGCTGGTGAAGCTAAGGTGCCCCTGCATTAGCTCACTTAAACGAGCACAAATTGATAAGCCTAAACCTGTACCCCCATATTCTCTTGAGGTCGATGAGTCTGCCTGATGAAATTCTTTAAATAAATGTTCTTGAACAGTCTCATTAATGCCAAGGCCTGTATCAATAACTTCAAACTTGAGTACTTGTGTTTGCAATGTACTGCTTTTAATACTTACTTTCAGTTCGACTTGACCAGTTTTGGTGAATTTAATCGCATTTGAGCACAAGTTATTTAAAATTTGCGAAACCCGAAGAGGATCCCCTTTAAAATTATCTGCTATTTTAGAGTCTACCGATGTAATAAGCTTTATACCTTTAGTAGACGCTTGCTGTAACTGGGGCTTTATCACATCGCTAATAACGTCATTAAGATCGAAGTCGATATGTTCAATTTCTAATTTACCAGCCTCAATTTTAGAAAAGTCTAAAATGTCATTTACAATATTTGATAAGTAATGAGCTGACTTTAATATACTTTTTAAAGTGCTGTCTTTTTCCTCTGTTGTGGTTTCGGTCATACCAAATTCAGCTAAATTTAAAATCCCATGCAATGGGGTTCTCAACTCATGAGTCATATTTGCTAAAAATTTACTCTTAGTGTTATTGGCCGTATCGGCTTCTTCTTTTAACTTTTCTAGTTCTTTATTGTGTGCTTTTTGTTTTTCTAATGCCATAGACAGCTTTTTATTATTAAGCCTAAGCTCTAGTTGCGCAATAACCTCTTTGCCCAAAACCGTGAGCGCATTTATTTGTTTGCTCGAAAGCTTTTTTGGTTTATCACTAATAACACATAACGTACCTATAGCATTACCTCTAGGAGTTATAAGAGGTGCACCTGCATAAAAGCGAATATTTGGGTCGTTTGTAACCAAGGGATTATCGTGAAAGCGGGTATCAGTAAGTGCATTTTGAACTTCGAACACTTGGTTTTCTAAAATTGCGTGAGAACAAAACGAGATATCCCGTGCGGTTTCGTCTACATCAATACCTTGCTTTGATTTAAACCATTGCCTGTCGGGATCAACAAGACTTATTAGTGAGATTGGCGTTTCACAAATATCAGATGCAAGCTGGGTTAAGTCGTCAAAGGATTTCTCAGCTTCAGTGTCTAAAACGTCATACTCATATAGGTCTTTTAGCCGTGATAGTTCATCTTCAGGTGTTGACGCTTTTATCATTATGTAACCTTGTTTTTGATATGCCTAACAATGAGTAATTGAATAAAAATAATAATGGATGCGCGAGCGTAAAATGCAATTAAATTATTATGCTCAAGTAGTTAGCTTATATGACCTTAACAGTTTTTGCTAATTGATTTAAAACTGCTCAATCAACAATTCTATTACGGCCTTTCGTTTTTGCCTCGTATAAATAGTCATCAACATATTTTAAGCTGTTTTGTAAGCTGATAGAGCCATCATGAGTAAGTAGCCCAATACTTACCGTAAAGCTAATATTAAAATTGCGATAGTAAACTTTATGTTCATTTACTGCGTGTTTTATTCGCTCAGCGGCTTGCTTAGCTTCTGCTTTGTTTGTGTTGGGCATAATAATTAAAAACTCTTCACCGCCCAGGCGAAATACAAAATCGTGCTTTCTGGTTAAAGCGCGTAATGTATTGGTAAGCTCTTTTAAGCTTAAATCGCCAGCTTCGTGGCCATAATTATCATTTATTGCTTTAAAATGGTCTATGTCGAGCATTAATAATGAAATATAGGTGTTTTTATTTTGCGTTTTTAATAGTTCATCGCTGAGTGTTCTGTATAAAGTTCGTCTATTTAAACAGCCTGTAAGTGGGTCTATATTGGCTTGCTTTTCTAGCTCTTTATTAAGTGAAGAGAGTTCTTGAGTACGCGCCTGAATACGTTGCTCTAAACTGGTATTGAGGGCTATCAGTTTATGCTCTATGTTTATTTCTTTGGTTACGTCGTTTTGTACAGCAAAGTAATAAGCCACTTTGCCGTCTCTAAAAATGGGTGATATGGCCAGTTCATTCCAATAAGGGTCACCATTTTGCGTATAGTTTAAAATTCGGGTGGTTATAGGGATGCCTTTTTTAAGATGAATTTTAAGTTGCTCTATTGTGTTGGCGTCAGTTTTTTCACCTTGTAAAATGGAGCCAAGCTTTTTACCTTCTACTTGATTCAGTGGGTAGCCCGTAATTCTTTCAAATGAGCCATTTACCCAAATAACACGCTTGTCTTTATCGGCAATCACCATTCCTACAGTGGTTTCTTTGAGTGCAGTAACTAAAAAATCCCGCTCCAGAGCTATTTTTTCATTCCCTGATATGTCTTGAAAAATGCCATATAACTTAGTGATTTCACCGTTTAAATCTCTCGATACATTGCCGCTTGATATAACAGTGCGCTCTTGTAGATCGTCATCTACAACACGAAGCTTTATACAGCTCCATTCTTGTCCGCATGCAAGAGCTTGCTCGATCGCATCTGTTATTTTGGATTTGTCATCTTCATGATAAAAATTTATTGCAGTATCTAGTTGAGGGGAATAGTTACTCGGTGAAACACCATGAATGGTGTAAATTTCATCGGTCCAAAATAATTGGTTAGTTATACAGTCGAACTGCCAATAGCCTACCTTTAATACTTCGCCGGCATTTTCTATGATGGTTTGTAATTCGTTATTGCTAATAACAGACGACACTTGGGCAAAATACTGGTTAAAAACTAAAACTATATATTGGTGTTGGTTTTGTTGCACACTGTGTAAGCAACAATTTAGTTTAATGGAGTAATCGGTTGCTAATGTTAGTTCAATATCAAATTGGTCTAACTCATTATGTTGCGATTTTAGTGCGAGAATTTGTTGTTGTAATAGATCTTTGCTTTCAGTAGTACAACAGCCATAAAGGCTTTCAATGGTGGGTACTTTTTTAGCTGCAACATTAAGCTCTGACCACCTTTGAGAAAGATAACTAAGCTGATTATTATTATCAAATACCATTAAAAGAAAATTACACTTTTCTAGCAGCGCAATATTTATGTCTTTAATATCCATAAGCTCCCTACATATGAAAAGTATTACAACAATAAGGTTGAGTATAGACACCTTCTTTTATTTTTTCAGTCTAAGACAGTGTTAATAGTTGGCAGAATTCTTACTAAAAATGTATTTCAGGTTTGTTTTTATAACTTTCCTGATAAGGTATTAGTGATATAACAATATTTTAACGTTGTTTCGTTGTTATTAACGAATGACGATTCATTGGAGAGTTTAATGAGCATATTTCGATTGAGTGTGGTTACCTCGTTTTTTTTCGCAGTCAACATCGTTGCTACTAATGCACATGCGGATACTAAAGTGATTCATGCTGGAGAGTTGCTAGCTATTCCCGGAGAAAAACCACAACAAAAACAAACCGTAGTAATAGAGAATGGCAAAATAGTTTCGGTATCAGCGGGTTTTTTACCTATCAACCGTTTTGGTGAAAATGCTCAGCTAATCGATTTATCGACCAGCTTTGTTATGCCAGGACTCATGGATATGCATGTGCATTTACAAGGTGAGCTTGGGCCAGATAACAAAAAAGAGCTGGTGGAAATGTCTGATGCAGATGTAGCAATGCGCAGTGTGCATTTTGCTAACAAAACCCTTATGGCGGGTTTTACTACAGTGCGTGATGTAGGCAGTCAAAGTGAGCAAATGTATGCATTAAGAAATGGGGTGGCCAAAGGATGGATAAGTGGCCCTCGAATTATTGCTGGAGCTGGCGTTACTATTACCGGCGGGCACTTAGATGTTGATGGTATGAGCCCAGACTTACTCACCATAAAAACACCGCCCACAGTGTGTGATGGTGCAATAGAGTGCCGCAAAAAAACTCGCTACGCAATCAAGTATGGGGCTGATTTAATTAAAGTCGCATCTACTGGTGGGGTGCTTTCGGATACTACTACCGGTACAGGTCAGCAAATGCAAGACGATGAGCTCAAAGCTGTAGTTGATACAGCGCATGGTTTAGGGCGAAAAGTAGCTAGTCATGCGCATGCCGCTCAAGGTATTAATGCAGCATTACGTGCGGGCGTTGATAGCATTGAGCACGGTAGTTACACCGATGATGAAGGCATTAAATTATTTAAAGAAACAGGGGCTTATTTAGTCCCTACTTTGCTTGCTGGGCACACCGTAGTTAGGTTAGCAAAAAACAGTGACTTTATGTCTGCGCCAATTAAAAGCAAAGCAATTAGGGTGGGGGGCGATATGCTAAATAATTTTACTAAGGCTTATAAGGCGGGGGTTAACATTGCATTTGGTACCGACAGTGGCGTATCTAAGCACGGCATTAACGCACAAGAAGCGGTATTAATGTACCAAGCGGGTATGACTCCTGCTGATATCTTAAAGTCGGCAACGGTTAACGCGGCTGATTTAATTGATATGAATCATAGCTTAGGCACTATAGAAGCTGGTAAGTTTGCTGATATTATTGCCTTAGACACCAGCCCATTAAGTGATATAAGTGCTTTATTGGATGTTGATTTTGTTATGAAAGAAGGCACGGTTTTTAAACAACAATAAATCATTCGATTTATTTTATTAATAATGACGTAATAGCGCTGGTAAGTCGTACAGAACATTTATAAACGACTGCCAGCGTTTTCAGTTATATCGCTTTTAAGGTTATAAAAGGAAGTACTTTATTTTGAAAAACTTAGTAGTTTTATTTTTTTCTGTATGGCCTTTTTTGGTCAACGCCACCGCGCAGCAAGTTAAATTTCCTGATGTAGATAATAATGTTGCATACGCAAGTGTGGCTTCGCTTGGGTATAACCCAGCTGATGAAAAAGTAGCCTACGGCAGTGATGAGTCACAGTACGCATTACTTTGGCGCGCAAAACAAACACTGGTGCAAACGCCATTAGTTATTTTACTCCATGGTGGTTGTTGGCTGAGTGAGTACGATATTAAACACACGTATGCGTTAAGTACGGGGCTTGCACAAGCTGGCTTTAATGTATGGTCTTTAGAGTATAGAAGAAGCGGTGCAAGCGGTGGTGGCTGGCCTGCAACGTTTAATGATGTTAAAACCGGTATTTTAGCGGCAAGTACTTACAATAATGGCGAGTTTAAATTAGCGGGATCAGTTGCGGTAGGGCATTCGGCAGGTGGGCATTTAGCATTGCTTGCTGGTGGTGAAATAAGCCAGCTTAAAGGGGTTATTGGCTTGGCCCCTATTACTGATATAAAAGCGTATGCGCGTGGTGATAATAGTTGTCAAAAAGTGACTCAAGATTTTATGCAAGGTATGCCAACCGATAAACCTAAGGCATACACGCAAGCTAACCCGAGTGAGCAATCGCTTCATCCGCAAAGCATTATTTTACAAGGTGACCAAGATGCCATCGTGCCTGCTTTTAATTTAGAACAGCTTAAACGACCTGTGGTTATGCTAGATGGCGTGGGGCATTTTGATTGGATCCATCCGGGATCAGCTGCATTTAATACACTAATACAAAATTTGAATGAGATGTAACAATGAATTTTAATGAGATTATAGCGCTTGATAAAGCGGATACGCTGGCTCACAAGCGTGACGAATTTGATTTACCCGCAGACACTATTTATCTCGATGGTAATTCATTAGGTGCTTTGCCTAAAGCAGTAAAGTCGCGCGTAGCAGAGGTGGTAAGCCAGCAATGGGGTAGTCACCTAATTAGAAGTTGGAATGATCACCAATGGATTGATTTACCTACTCAGGTAGGGGAGAAAATAGCGCCTATTATTGGTGCCGACAAAGGCCAAGTTATTTGTTGTGATTCTATTTCGGTTAATTTATTTAAACTATTAAGTAGTGCGCTATCGTTAAACTCTGAGCGTAACGTGGTGTTATCTACCGAGGATAACTTTCCTACTGACTTATACATGGTACAAGGGTTAAGTGAATTATTAGGCCCCGATTTATGTCAGCTAAAACTCGTCTCAGAGCAAAATATTGAACAAAGCCTAAATGATTCAGTGGCAGTATTACTGTTAACACAAGTGAACTTTAGGACCGGTAAATTGTTGGATATGCACAAAATCACCCAGCTAGCTCATGAAAAAGGCATTTTGGTGATATGGGATTTAGCCCATAGTGCAGGTGCTATACCGGTTGAACTTGATGACTGTAATGCTGATTTTGCTGTTGGTTGTGGCTATAAATACTTAAATGGCGGCCCTGGTTCGCCTGCGTTTTTATATGTAGCAAAACGCCACCAAGCTGCTGTAAAACAACCCTTATCAGGCTGGATGGGTCATGCCAAACCATTTGCTTTTGATGCAAAATATCAACGTGCTAACAATATAAATCAGTATTTATGTGGCACACCCAGTGTGATTGCTATGAGTGCTTTAGATGCTGCGCTTGATGTATGGCAAGATGTAGATATTTCAAAAATAAGAGAAAAGTCGATTGCACTTGCCGACGTATTTATTAAATTGCTACAAACACATTCATGCTTACGTGATTTGCATTTATGTTCTACTGAGAATTCGAGCCAAAGAGGCAGCCAATTAGCGTTTTCACATACCGACGCATTTGCTATATGCCAAGCGTTAATTGAAAAAGGGGTGATTGCAGATTTTCGTGCGCCCAATATATTACGCTTTGGTTTTACACCTCTTTACACCTCATTTGAAGATATATGGAATGCGGTCACGATTTTGGCTGAGGTGGTTAAAACCCAGCTATATACCGAACCTCGATTTAATTTAGCGGGTAAAGTGACGTAACTTTATGATGGGCCCTTATTATTTGAAGTTTTTAATAATAATGGCTCATCGAATTACTAAAGTTAAAATAAAGGCACCGTGTGAGCAAAATAACGTGTAATGCGACGGGTTATTATTGCTCTTTTTTCAGATTAAAGTAATTGAGTTGCACTCTCATCTCGGTAGCTTGTTCTGCCATTTGACGTGCTGCCGCCATTGTTTCTTCTGTAATAGCCGAGTTTGCCTGGGTTAGACCGGTTAAACGTTGTACAACAAGGTTAACCTCTTTAATCGCTTGCTCTTGTGCGGAGGTTGAATGCGCTATATGTATTATATTTTTATTAACATCGCTAACAGCTTGCATTATGTGTTTTAATTTTTTCCCTGAGGTGTCTGCTAACTCAGTCCCAAGCGCTATTTTTTGATTACTATTTACAATAATACTTTTTATTTGCTTTGCCGATTTAGCACTGCGCCCAGCTAAATCACCTACTTCATTAGCGACTACGGCAAAGCCTCTTCCATGATCGCCAGCTCTAGCAGCTTCCACGGCGGCATTAAGTGATAGCAAGTTAGTTTGAAAAGCGAGATTGTCAATAACCGTAAGTATTTCGTTAATGTCTTTACTGGCTTCATTCACTTCATCAATCGCGCTAACGGTTTGTATTGATAAGCGATTTCCTTCTTCAGCAATTTGCTCTGCATTGTTTGCCAATGCCACTGCACTTTTTGATTGTTCAGATACTTTAGTTAACTCATCTAGCATTTGCTCAGTACTTGAGCTTGCCTCTTCAAGATTAGCAGCTTGCTCCTCTGTGCGCTTACTTATTTCAGTATTACTTGAAGCTATTTCACCTGCATTTTGCATAACCTGACTAGCCGATACTTGAATCTCTTGAATGACATTGGTTAATTTCTCGATAGTCGCGTTGGTGTCGCTTTTAAGGGTATCGAATACGCCTTGATATTGTCCCTCTATATTTTTGGTAAGGTCACCTTTAGCTAAGTTTGATAAAACGCTACTGACTTCATTTATAGCCAATGAAACTAATGAGGTAGACTCATTTACATTATTTTTTAAATCTTCTAATTGGCCCTGTAGTGGCTGTTTTAATTGATGAGAAAAATCGCCGTTTGCCATTGCAGCCATTACTTGATTGAGATCATTTATGACGTGTTCTAGATTAGTAACTGATTGGTTTATATCTATTTTTAAACTGTTTAGTTGGCCAGTCATGGTTGATGAAATAGTATGATCAAAACGCCCCTGACTAATTGCTAGCATGACTGATGAAATTTCAGTTAAAGCATTATCAATAGCCGTGATTGATGTATTAATATTACTTTTCAACTGCTCCAATTGACCGCTGGCTTCACCTTTTATCATTTTTTTAAAGTCACCCTTACTAACAAAGGTCATGACTTCACCTATTTCATTCATTACATTATTTAAATTAGCCATGCTGGAATTAATATCTTGTTTTAAGGTATTAAGTTGTCCAGCTAATGGGGCGTCTAATTGCGCTGAAAACTGGCCTTGTCGTAATGCACTCATAACGTCACTAATACCATCTATGGCAATGCTTAAGCTATTTACTGAGTTATTCACGCTGTCTTTTAGCTGGGCAAGCTTTCCTTTAGCAGGGTAAGTAATTTGCTCTTTAAAGTTACCTTGCTCTACGTTAGCCATAATATCTACGATACTATTCATTGTGTTATTTATTGAGGAAAGCGATTGGTTAATATTACTTTTTAAGGTGCCTAACTCGCCTGACATTGAGGCATTAATTTGAATATCAAATTGACCATCAGCCATAGCAATCGCAATGTTATTTAACTCGTTTATTGCACCGTTTAGTGAACTCGCACAATCGTTGGTTGCTTGTTTTAACGTATCTAACTCTCCTCGACATGGTGCTTCAATACGTTGATCAAATTTACCCGCAGCCATATGATTCATAACACGATTTGTTTCACTAATAGATAACTGCAGAGCATCAAGAAGAGTGTTAAATGCTTGAGTACTTACGCCTATCTCATCGCTTGAATAGACAGTTGCTCGTAATGAAAAGTCACCTTGTTGTTCAACTTTTTTCATCGTATCAGCCAGGGCATGTATTGGTTTTGTTAATGTTCTCGCAAACCAATATGCGGCAATAGTAACAATGAAAATAGTGATTAAAAGTATAATAATGAGTTGTTGAGAAAGTGTGGTTATCGACTCAAAAGCTTCTTGTTCGTCCATTTCTGCTATGAGGGCCCAGCGAATATTAAATACATTTACTGGTGCAAATGCAGACAGCACCATCTCATTGTTATAATCACTTATCACATGCTGCCCTTTCTCATTTTTTAATGCTTTGATTACAGATAAGGTATTCACTGTGCCTTTATTTGGATTTCTAAATGAGCTTTCTACAGAGTGATTTATCGGATCAATATAAGAGTCAGAGCGCATTAACCCTTCAGGACCAACAAGGTAGGTTTCTCCGCTTTCACCCAATCCGTCACGCTCTTTCATGATTGAATTGATATCTTCAATCGATAATTGGGCGGCTAAAATAGCAATCGTTTTACCATCAACAACAATAGGCTTACCTATAAAGCTCGCAGGGGCATTATATGAAGGGGAGTACTGTTTATAATCTGCAAATGCAATTGTTTGTGGGTTGCTGCTATCTTTTAATTGTTGAAATAAACTCGCTAAATTACTTTTAGCATAGGGCCCTGTTTGTAGCGATGTGGCAAAGTCGACTTCTTTATAAACGGAGTAAACAATATTGCCATTTGTTGGGTCGATAATGAAAATATCGTAGAACTCATTTATATTGGTCATATCTCGTAAATAAGGGTGATATTGGCGGTGCGCTTGCTCGTAAGAGTCTGATTGCTCGGTTGCAGTTAGTTTTTGTTTTTCACCAATTGGATTTGGGTTATTAGCCAAATAACGAGACTGCAGCTCAATACTTTTTGGATTCATTTGCTCTAACGGGGATGATGAAACTGTATCTGTCGGGTTTAGCTGTTTAAATTTTGGAGTAAAAGACTCTTTATAAAAGCGATTTAAAGACTCTGATGAGTTTGAAGGGGAAATATCATTAAATCCTTCTATAAACTTTGTCGCCATATTGGCCATTTCTGGATTTGCTTGTAGCACATTAAGCTTTTTTTCAATATTGATAAAATAGCGTTTAACAGCGCTTTGTTTTACTTCACTCACAGCGTCTAATCGTGAATAAACCTGTTCTGTCATCGAGTTTGAGGCTGTATTAATTGCAACAACAATAATTATTGTTATTGGTACTAGGGAAACAACTAAAAAGGCGGAGATAAGTTTTTTTGTTAAATTTAATGAGTTAATAAATTGATTAATCGTGTTCATTACTATGTCCCTGTAATAAGGATTTACCTCAAATGAGCATAGAACACAATTTGTGAAGATCTAGTTAATAATTAAAGTAATGAGTTTTTATTATAAAATAGCCAAAGCGGATTCAGAGCACTTTTAATTTTAATGCAACTACAGCATGCTCTTTTAGCGGTTTAGTTTAATAAAACGTAGGAGCATTTAAGCGCTCCTACATTTGTTATTTAATCGATATGTTAACGTTGAAAAAGCAAGCTATGTTAGAGCGCTAGTAAACTGTGCTCTAACATAGTTTGAATTTGTTTTACTATTTTAGCTTCGGTTTCGGGTTCAAACTGAGCAATTCGCGGGGTGTGAATATGCCCTGTCGGGATATCTGAGTTTAGCTGGTTACGAAGGCGAATACTTCGATACGAAATTTCGTTAGATAAATAACCACCGCCACCGCCGCGCACTGCAGTTGACTCTTTTAATTCGTCAAAACTGTTAGGCTCAAAGTCTTTTTTGAGGGTAATAACATGGCGGTTATCATTAATCGCAAAAGAGCCTTTTGCCTTTAGCATAGCGCTAACAGGTAAGCTAAATTCTACAAACTCAGTTCCGGGTAATGGGCGGTCGTGTAAGCTTGGAATGAGAGGCGCTGTTTTGGTACCGCCATATACTATATTGGCGTTGTCGGGGGCTGTTACACTGCGGCGCTTACCTGGAAAGCGCTCAAGATCAAAATCCTTACTACCCATACTAACGGTAACCACCATATCCACATTATTAAGTGCGTAATAAGGGGCAAGTAAGGACTCTATGATGCCCTGATCAAAGTCTTCATATCGCACAGGCACCATTACAGTGTTTATTTCAGCACTAATCCCTTTATAGTTTATTACTTGGCCATCAAGAAGCAACGCAGCTACGCCCGATGGGTTACTTTGGTTTATATTTCTATCAAGTAAAAATGGGTCAAACCCAGTTAGTAGTATCTTTTTAGTGGTGTTTTGTGAGTAGCTTAGGTCTGTGCGACCTCGGCTTCCGTTTTCTAGTAACGTTAATAACACTGTTTGCTGCGCGGTGCTCAGCGAAAATGCAGGTTTTGTGGTACGAATTATTTTACTTGATTGTAAGCGAGCCCAATAAAGTGCGCGATCATCTAAGTTTTGCGTTGTAGCGATGCGTTTTTTTGCACTAAACCATAATCGTTTTGAGTAGTCATTAACGGCATCTACGGCTTGTGCATAGCTTGAGAGTGACTTGAACTGCTGCTCAAATTGATTAACTTCGCTGGCAAAAGCGCTTAGTACGGCTGGCATCGCTTGGCTGGCTTTTTCAATTCGCAATTCTTCTGGGGTTAGCGGTGTGTTTAAATTGGCTAAAGTACTAAAAGAAGAAAGTATTAAACTTGTGGCAATCAGTGTTTTTATCATGATGTTCCTATACTAAGTCGTATTTGTTGCCTACTATCCTATGCCTAATAAGTGGGTGCAAATAAAATCGTTGGTTGGTTTTATGTTGAAAGCAGTATAAAACAGGCGCTAAATCAAAAACTACGGGTATTTTATTAAAAAAGAGTCTTAACTCTGTGATGGGTTTAGCTACAATGGGGCTGTGTATTTTTTAGTTTTTTACTTTTAGGCAGCTATGCAACTTATTCAAATAGATAAAGCACGTTATCGTAAACATTTAAATCGCGTTATTGTCGGCTGTGCAGCAGGTTTAGCTGTGGGCAGTTTAGCAATTTCACAAACCTTAATTGCATTATTTCCCGATGAAAGTGGTAGTCATTTTCATTGGAACTTATTAGGCGTAATTGTTACGAGTATTGGCATTGGCTGGTTGTTAAATAAATACCGAACACATCCTTTTATGACCGAGGTGGTGTATGTGTGGGAGCTTAAAAAAGCGCTTAATAAAATCACTCGTAAAATGGCTAAGCTAAAAGCGGCGGGACGAGAAGGTAACCCCGATGCATTATTGGCGATTCAATATAGTTATGCGGGCTCACGATTATTATGGCAGCTTGACGATAACACCATCACTATGGATGATTTAGCGATTAAACAAGCCGAGTTAGATAGCGTTGCGGCCAAGTTCAACTTAACCTTAAATGCTGATGACTACAATGATGCAATTTTAAAGCAGTTTTAAGTTATAGGGATTGCAAAAATCATAACCCTCTAAGGCCTTCTGCTTTTTTCTTACGTATGAAAAACACGTATGTTTAGTGCTTAAGCAACTGGAAGGCTAGCAAAAACTATTAGCCTCATTAAAATAACGTTTATTACTGATTTTTTGCAAAAGCTTGGGAGTCATAAGTGAAAAGAGTACTAATAGTGTGTTTGGGAAATATATGCCGTTCACCTACCGCAGAGGCGGTATTAAAAGCTCGCGCTAAAAAGTTAGGTATTGATCTGCTAGTGGACTCGGCAGGGACTATTGGTCATCACGAAGGTAATCAACCAGATAGGCGCTCAATGCAGGCTGGTGAAAAACGCGGTTATAGTTTTAAAGGTATTTTTTCGCGCAAGGTGCGTAGTAGTGATTTTAGCGAGTTTGACCTTATTTTAGCAGCCGATAAACAAAACCTGTCGGATTTAACCGCACGTTGCCCTGAACATTTGCAGTACAAGCTTGCGTTGTTTTTAGAGTATGGCGAGCAAGCACAAAGCGCAATTCCCGATCCTTACTATGGCGGTGATGATGGCTTTGAAAAGGTACTTGATTTAATAGAGGCCGCCAGCGATAACATTTTAGCTAAGTTAAAATAGCTATAATGATAAATTAAAAGGCGCTTGAAGCGCCTTTGGTATGTTATTAACGGTTTACTTTAAAGTCGAGCTGTACTTTGGAAGTTGCTGCAACCGCTTTTCCATGCTCAAACTTAGGGGCATAGCGCCATTGCTCTAATGCTTCTACTGCCGACTTTTCAAAGGCCAAGCCACCCTCAGAGCTAAGTACTTGCAGATTTTTTACAAAGCCAGATTCATTTACTTCAAACTCCATAACTACGCTGCCATCTTTGCTAAATCGCGCTTTGTTTTTTGGGTATTTAGGTTCAACGCGGTATAGTGGTGTTTGCTCTTGGCTTTCTTTCCACGGCACCATTTTAGCTATCGCGATACAGTGTTTAGTGGCTTCATCACTTTTGCCTTGTTTTTCATACAAGCCAATTAATCTTGAATGTGCGGTAAGCTCGGCGGTGTGATCGTAATTTAAGCTTTCATCAAATACCTTTACTACGCGATTAAGTCGTTCAATTGCTTGAGTATATCTTTTTCTACCCTCAGCAAACGACGCCATTAAAAAGTCAGCTTTTATTCGTTCAACCGAGTTTTCAGGTAAGTTAGCTTGATAGTACTCATCGGCTTCTTCTAAGTAGTTTTTAGCTTCATGGTATTTTTCGTAGCCGAATTTATTGGCTAATATGGTTGCCGCTTCTAATTTCATATCGGCCAAAAATTTAGGTTTATTTTCTGTATTTGCTATTGCAATTACTTGATCTAAATAATAGTCCGCTTTTTGAGCTGAGGGGGCAAAATTAGCCATACCAACCAAAGAATCAACGGTTTCTAACGATTTGTTACCATGGTTGTTAACTGAAATAGTGTAGGCTTGTTGATATAGTGAAAAACGTTTTTCAATCCATTTTTTGCCATAGCCATTAATTGATTTTGCATAGTTAATAGCCAAGTTTGCGGTGTTATCTGAATTATCACCGTAAACAGCTTTACCTAATGTATAGGCCTGCTCCGCGGCTTGTTGCACATTTTCCTTGGTTTTAACCGCATTTAAGTAATTTTGATATGCGTCGTTGAAAATGGCTTGAGCGTTACTTGCTTGTTCGGCAAATGACATGGTGCTTAATACAGATAAACTTAAGCCCATCAGTAATACACGTTTATTTAGTTTCATAATGATCCCTATTATTTGTCGGTGGTAAATTAGCAAACCTTTGTGTATTTGTCATTATTTTAGGTAAATTAAGGTCAGTACACGTTACTAATATATTTATGCTTACATATTGAAAACAGCAGCTGTCGTCGCCATATATTTGCCATAAACAGTATTGTACTACGGTGTATTTATCTTGTTTTGTGATATTATCACTTTATTGTCGTGTCGTAGTTATTTAAATATTTGGATTTGTCGTGGCGCAAGTAAGAGCAAGAGTCCAGCTTAATGTTGGCAAAAACAGTGATATCCCTGCAGAAATAGTGTCATTTACTGACTTGAAAGATGGCCAAGAGCATATTGCTATGGTGTTTAATAACGCCGATACCGAGCAAGGTGTTCCGCTTATTCGTATGCACTCTGAATGTTTAACTGGTGATGTATTTCACTCGTCACGTTGTGACTGTGGTGAGCAGTTAAACGAGTGTATTGAAATGATGCATGAGCAGGGCGGTATTTTACTTTATTTACGCCAAGAAGGGCGTGGTATTGGTTTATATAATAAAATTGATGCGTATGTACTGCAATCACAAGGTATGAATACTTACGAAGCTAATAACCATTTAGGTTTTGCTGATGACTTACGTGACTTTTCAGATGCAGTGTTAATGCTCAATGCGCTTAATTTAAAGCACGTTAAATTAATGACTAATAACCCTAAGAAGCTCAATGCATTAAAAGATGCAGGTATAGAAGTTGATTCTGTTGTGGGTACTCATGCTCACATTAAAGCTGGGCTTTCAGGTAATAAAGCGTATTTAGAGACAAAGATTAAGCATGGCTCTCACATGCTAGATATTAAGAAAATTAAAAAACCTTAGGGTCTGTTGACCTTTTAAGGTTAAATTTGCAGCAGTCTGTTTGGTATTTAGGCAAGGCAGAGCCTATGTGGTGTGGTTATTCCCCATAAATAGGCGATAACGCAGCATCAATGCCAAACAGGCGCTGCCCGAAGGGTTCTGCCTAGGAGCGATTTACTCTTTGTTGCCTACATGGATGTAGGTAAGGGGCGTGAGCAGGACGCGGAAGCTTTGCTCGGTTTTTACTTAACCCACTAGGTTACAAACCTCGCGCCGCGATTAAACTGCCCCTAGTTTGAACAAATTTTAATCCGCAAAGGGCAACAGACCCTAATATTAACGGCATTTATCGCCGCCACCTATGTAATACCAACCAGCGCCGAGTTATACTCGGCGTGTTTTGTTTTAATTAAGAGCAAGTATGTCTACACAATTACGAATTTTTAAAGCTGATGCGGCATTAAAATGGTTTAAAGCGGGTTGGCTAATTTTTAAAACTCAGCCATTAACTTTTATTTTTATGCATTTGTTTATTGGCATTGTTGGCTTGTTGTCGTTATTTTTGCCGGTATTACAAATAGCTGCAGCATTGGCTACACCATTTTTAACCGCTGGTTTTTATCAAGCCGTGCTTACCAAGCAGCAGGGCGGAAAAATTATGTTAGCCGACATTTTGAAGCCTTTTTCAGCCAAAGGAAATCGGTTAGGCTTATTTCGCTTAGCGCTTTATCAAATGGGGGCCGGTATTTTAATTGCCCTGCTTGCCAATGGGTTATTTGCTGATGCAATGGCGGTTATGACACAGCCAGATCTAGATCCAAACACCGCCGTTAGCCAAATGCTTGAGAGTATTTCGCTTGCAAACGTGGCATTGTTTTTAATTGCGCTCTCAATTTACTTTACTTCGTTTGCCTACGCAGTACCGCTGGTTTATTTTAATAAAGAGCAACGTATTTTAAATGCCTTAAAAAGTTCGTTTATGGTGTTTTATTATAATATTTTACCATTAAGTGTTTATGGTATTATTTGCGCATTATTAATGGTGGTGTCGATGTTCTTATCGCTACTACCGCTGTTGATTTTAATGCCAATTTGCTACATTAGTTTCTTTGTATCTTATCAGGCTATTTTTATGCCCGTTGTGCCACCAAGTGATGACAGTAACATTAAGCCTTTAAGTAGCGAGCAAAGCGGGCGCTTTGACGCTTAATGGATGATACATTAAAACAAAAGTTAAAAAACTATGTGCTTTGGTTACTAGGAAGGCAAGAGTATTCGCGCCGAGAGTTAACTCAAAAGTTACAGCAAAGAGAAGCAACCGATGAATTCATAGAAAACCTGCTTGATTGGTGTGAAAAGCACAACTTTATTAACGAGCAGCGTTACTGTGAAGGGTTTGTAAGAAAACACATATTTAAATGCCATGGTTTAAAGCGAATTCAAAGTGAAGCCATGAGTAAAGGGATTGATAGAGCACTGCTTGAAACAGTGGTTGATGAGCTGGAAATAGATTGGTTTGAGCTCGCGCAGGAAGCGTACAACAAAAAATATTCAACGACACCGGCAAACCTCGAGTACAAAGAAAAAGCTAAGCGCGTGCGCTACTTAATGTATCGAGGTTTTAGCTATGATCAAATAAATTTTGCAATGCAAGCACAGTAAATACAGGTGAGACTTTCACATGCAGCACATGACTACCGCACAGATTAGGCAACAGTTTTTAGACTTTTTTGCCAGCAAACAACACCAAGTTGTTCCTTCTAGTTCGCTTATACCGGGTAACGATGCCACGTTGTTATTTAATAATGCCGGTATGGTGCAATTTAAAGATGTATTTTTAGGCGCCGAAAGCCGCCCTTATACACGCGCAACTAGCTCTCAGCGTTGTGTGCGTGCTGGTGGTAAACACAACGATTTAGAAAATGTTGGTTACACAGCACGTCACCATACCTTTTTCGAAATGCTAGGTAATTTCAGCTTTGGTGATTACTTTAAGCAAGATGCAATTAAATTTGCGTGGGAGTTTTTAACTGAAGTTGTAAAACTACCAAAAGAAAAGCTTTTAGTAACTATTTACCATGATGACGAAGAAGCCTTTGGCTACTGGGCTAACGATATAGGTTTACCTGAAGATCGTATTATTCGTATTGCAACGAGCGATAATTTTTGGTCTATGGGTGATACCGGCCCTTGTGGTCCATGTTCTGAAATATTTTATGATCACGGTGAGCACATTTGGGGTGGTCCTCCGGGCACTCCTGAAGAAGATGGCGACCGTTTCATTGAAATTTGGAACTTAGTATTTATGCAATACAACCGTCAAAGTGACGGGACTATGGAGCCACTTCCTAAGCAATCTGTTGATACTGGTATGGGCCTTGAGCGTATTTCAGCTATTTTACAAGGTGTGCATTCAAACTACGAAATCGATTTATTCCAAGGCTTAATTGCCGCCGCTGCAAGCGTTACTAATGCACAAGATATGGATGATAAATCGCTTCGCGTGGTGGCGGATCATATTCGTTCGTGTGCGTTTTTAATTTCAGATGGGGTTATGCCATCAAATGAAGGCCGTGGTTATGTATTGCGTCGTATTATTCGTCGTGCAGTACGTCACGGTAATAAGTTAGGTGCTAAAGGCGCGTTTTTCTATAAATTGGTTTCTGCACTTATTGAGCAAATGGGTCAAGCGTACCCAGAGCTTGCTAAGCAACAAGAAATTATTGAAAAAGTACTGCGTATTGAAGAAGAGCAGTTTGGTAAAACGCTTGAGCGTGGTTTAGCTATTTTAGAAGAAAGCTTGAGTGATTTAACCGGGGATGTGATCCCAGGTGACTTAGTATTTAAACTTTACGATACCTATGGTTTCCCTGCCGATTTAACAGCCGATGTAGCGCGTGAGCGCCAAATGACCATTGACCATCAAGGTTTTGAAGCATGTATGGCAGTGCAACGTAAAACAGCACAGCAAGCGGGCAAATTTGGTGCAGATTATAATGAGCAATTAAAATCAGACAAGCATACTGATTTTAAAGGCTACGATAGTAATCATTACCGTGGCACTGTGGTAGAAATTTTTGCCGGTGGCGAATCGGTATCGTTATTAGAAGATGGTCAGCAAGGTATTATTGTTTTAGACCGTACTCCGTTTTACGCTGAATCAGGCGGCCAAATTGGTGATAGCGGTACAATTACTGTTGCCGGTGGTGAGTTTAATGTAACAAATACCACTAAATTGGGTAATGCTTTTGCTCATCATGGAACAGTTCAAGGGCGTATTGGCGTTAACGATAAAGTGGATGCGACTATTGACGATGCGCGTCGTGAAAGCATTAAGAAAAATCACACAGCTACGCACATTTTACATGAAGCATTGCGTCAGCTTTTAGGTGAGCACGTATCGCAAAAAGGCTCACTTGTGCAGCCAGATCGCCTGCGTTTTGACTTCTCACATTTTGAAGCAGTGACCAAACAAGAACTGCGCGAAATTGAACGTGTAGTAAATGACGAAATTCGTCGTAACTTTGCACTTAACACTGAGCTAATGGCAATTGATGATGCTAAAGCAAAAGGTGCTATGGCATTGTTTGGCGAAAAGTACGATGACGAAGTACGTGTAGTAACCATAGGTGATTACTCAATTGAGCTTTGTGGTGGTACACACGTAGAGCGTGCAGGTGACATTGGTTTATTCAAAATTGTATCTGAAAGCGGTATTGCTGCCGGTGTTCGTCGTATTGAAGCGGTAACCGGTGCAGAAGCAATCGCTTATGTTAATGAACAAGAACAGCAATTAGCAGATGTTGCCGCGCTTGTAAAAGGTGACAGTGCGTCAGTACTTGAAAAAGTAACTGCCTTACTTGAAAAGTCGAAAGGACTTGAAAAGCAAGTTGCCCAACTTAACGATAAACTAGCCAGTGCGGCAGGTGCATCATTACTTGATTCAGTGGTTGAAATTAATGGGGTTAAATTGTTAGTTGCCAACGTTGAAGGAACTGAATCAAAAGCGCTTCGTGGCATGGTTGATGACCTTAAAAATAAGATTGGCTCAGGCGTTATTGCTTTAGGTGTTGCCAGCGGTGATAAAGTAAGCCTAATTGCGGGTGTAACTAAAGACTTAACCGGTAAAGTAAAAGCGGGTGAGTTAGTTAACCACATGGCAGGCCAAGTAGGTGGTAAAGGCGGCGGTCGTCCAGATATGGCGCAAGCAGGTGGTTCTGAGCCACAAAACTTAACTGCAGCACTTGATAGTGTAACAGCTTGGTTAACTGAGCGTACTTAAGCTTAAGTGGCACTTATAGTTCAAAAATTTGGCGGCACTTCGGTAGGCTCAATAGAGCGTATTGAAGCGGTCGCCGACCTTGTTGTTAAAACTAAGCAACAAGGCCACCAAGTGGTGGTGGTGCTTTCGGCAATGTCGGGAGAAACCAATCGCTTAATTAATCTTGCCAAACAAATCGACTCTCGCCCGAGTAGTCGTGAACTCGATGTATTACTCAGTACCGGTGAACAAGTCTCTATAGCTTTATTAGCGATGGCGATTATTAAACGCGGCCATTCTGCGGTAAGCTTGTTAGCCGATCAGGTGAATATATTAACCGATAACATGTTCGGTAAAGCCCGTGTAGAAGACGTGGCTGCAACGCGTTTAAAACATGAACTTGAACATAACCGTATTGCTATTATTGCCGGCTTTCAGGGGCGCGATATTGAGGGCAACGTGACTACGCTTGGGCGTGGTGGCACCGATACCTCTGCAGTTGAAATAGCGGGTGCAATAAAAGCGGATGAATGTCAGATCTATACTGATGTTGATGGCGTATATACAACAGATCCTCGTATTGAACCTAATGCACGACGTTTAAGCCATGTAACCTTTGCCGAAATGCTTGAGCTGGCTAGTTTAGGTGCTAAAGTGCTACATATTCGCTCTGTAGAGTCGGCTGGTAAGCACAATGTACCATTAAGAGTGTTATCTAGCTTTAAACCTGATGAAGGTACATTAATTAGTTTTGAGGAGAGCGATGTGGCGAGTAACGTTGTGTCGGGTATTGCATTTAATCGAGACGAGTGTTTGATTAAGGTACATGGAGTACCGCAAGGCACAAAAGCGCTTGCAAAAATTTTGAAACTTTTTGCAGATAATGGCATCGAAATAGATATGATTAATCAAATTAATCATAAAGTTGAAAAAGTCGACTATGCTTTTACTGTGCATTTAAATGATTATTTAAACGCACTTGATTTGTTAGCGGCTGAGCAACAGCAATTTGACGCACAGGCAATTGACGGATTAACTAATGTGGCGAAAGTGTCAGCTGTGGGTATGGGGATGAAATCTCATTCTGGGGTAGCGAGTTTATTTTTTGATTCGTTAGCACAAGAGAGCATTGATGTGATGTTTGTTTCAACCTCAGAGATAAAAATTTCAGTTTTAATAGATGAGAAATACCTTGAACTGGCTGTTCGTGCATTACATAAGACATTTTTAACAGAAAATGAATAGATTGAGAGTTTTTACTTACTTTTTAGTCTAATTTTAATTAAAATGTGTTGCGGAATCTTATAATTTTATTGGAACATGGGAGCAAGAGAATGCTAATACTAACTCGTAGAGTAGGCGAGACCCTGATGATTGGTGACGAAGTAACCGTTACTGTTCTGGGTGTTAAAGGAAATCAAGTTCGTATCGGTGTTAACGCACCTAAAGACGTATCAGTTCATCGTGAAGAAATTTACATGCGCATACAAGCTGAAAAGTCTAACCCTAATCCGGGCAATGCTTAATCAACATAGTATAAAATGTGCTAGTTAATAACTATGACATTTGTAAAAGCCACTCATTGAGTGGCTTTTTTGTGTATAAAATCAATCGCTTCTTCGTCGAGTATTGCCTTAGAAATGTATTGCATACCGCTTTTACTTTTTAACAATAGGCCGCAATCTGTAGTAATCACTTCATTAATGTCGTGCCAAGCTAACTGGTAATTCTTGTAATGATTGGTTGATTTTATTCCGTCCTCGTCGAAGGTGAGAGTGACTTCAGAACCAGATGCTCTGCTAAGCATTTGCCTTGTTACCCACCAAGGACGACGATAATAAAAAGCAATGCACTCAAGTAAAGCTAACATAAGCAAAAATGTACCAAGGTAATGATCGCCTAAACCATAAATGCCAAATAGCCCTAATATCACAAGTAGCGCCAATAAAAAGTATTTAGGTTGTGCACGCTTACTATAAGGCAGCGATTGGTCGAAGCATTCATAAAAATAAGGTTTATCGAGTTTATAAGTTGTTGTAAAGACCATGTGTTTGCACTTAAAAGCTATTTTTTATTATTTTAGCCTAATGCGCAGCTTAAAAGGGGAAATGACTAGAAACTATTTATATTTTAGGCATAAAAAAACGACCCGTAGGTCGTTTCTTAGCTAAATAAATAATATTAGCAATTTGTCTCTTCGGCATTAACGCCTTCTTTTACTTCTTCACAGGTATCTTCTACCTTGTTTTGAACATCTGTCACGGCTTCGTCAATACGCTCACCGGCTTCTTCTGCATGATTGTCTTCACAACCCATAATAAATGCACTTGCGAATAGACCAATAGCTGCTGCTTTAAGTGTTGATGATTTCATAATGTAATTCCTTGTATATAAATTTAAAAAGAGGTTCGTTGTTTCTTATCTACCTGGGGCTTTTACCACGTAAAGCGCCAGAGACAAGTGAAATAACCAGTAAAACTAAAAAGATAAAAAATATGATCTTAGCAATTCCTGCTGCGGCTCCTGCAATACCACCAAATCCTAAAACGGCTGCGATTAGTGCGATCACCAAAAATGTAATTGTCCAGCGTAACATTGTCATCTCCTTGATTTATCTAAGTGTTAAAGTGTTGTTTTTATATAAGCGAGTAATGTGCCAGTATTTTATTTTGTTTTAAATCAATGGTTTATTTCGGTTTTTCGCGATTGGCTTTATACTGAGTTGGTAATTTTTACGATCTTATCGGTAACTTATTCACAGTTGTCTCTGATGAGATAATAAATAGTTGTTGCTGCTCTTTGTTTTGGTAAGACCAATTAACATTTGTTTTGAAGGTTATTAGTGGGTTAGTACAATAGGTTTGTTTTATATGTGTTTTTACAAAGTATTAGTGTTTTTATATATTCTTTGTTTATAACGAACATTTTTATCATCTATATATCTGGGTTAAATAAGCTATTTTAGGTGGTGTTAACCTTATTGGTGATATGTTACTTTTAGATTAATTGGTTTTACCAATTTACAACGTGTAGACAAAAGAATAGTTTTTGTTACTATTGGTGAATAGTTATTTAAATAAACCGATTTTTTATGTGTTTGGTTTTAAACAGGGGAGAATTATGGATATAGGGGCTTTACTCACAACTGCAGGCAATTTAATGCTAACAGGCATGGTGGGTGTGTTTGTATTTCTTTCTTTATTGATTGGTGCAGTGACACTCATGTCTAAGCTGGCTAGCAAGTTTTCTCAGCCAGAACTAGCAGCATCACAGAGAACACCATCTTTTAAATCTCAAGGTGTGCCAAATGAGCACATCGCTGCAATTAGTGCTGCCATTGCTCAGTACAAAACAAATAATAATTAGAGGAGCATACCAATGGCTAAATTAAAAATAACAGAACTCGTACTTCGTGACGCACATCAGTCGCTCTTAGCTACCCGCATGCGATTAGACGACATGTTACCTATTGCAAAAAAAATTGATGACGCAGGATATTGGTCTATAGAATCTTGGGGTGGAGCTACCTTTGATTCATGTATTCGTTATTTAGGTGAAGATCCATGGGAGCGTATTCGCGCGCTTAAAAAAGCGATGCCAAATACACCACAGCAAATGCTACTTCGTGGTCAGAACTTATTGGGATATCGCCATTATGCTGATGATGTGGTTGAGAAGTTTGTTGAGCGCGCCCACAAAAATGGCGTAGACGTATTTCGTATTTTTGATGCCATGAATGATGTACGTAACTTAGAAACTGCCATAAAAGCGGCGGTTAAAGTAGGGGCACATGCGCAAGGTACAATTTCTTACACAGTAAGCCCTGTACATACATTAGATATGTGGTTAACACTTGCTAAGCAGCTTGAAGAATTAGGTTGTCATTCAATTTGTATTAAAGATATGGCGGGATTGCTTAAGCCTTACGATGCAGAAGAACTCATTAAAGCGTTAAAAGAAACGGTTTCCATACCTATTGCAATGCAATGCCATGCAACAACGGGTTTAAGCACCGCTACTTATCAAAAAGCGATTGATGCCGGCATTGATATGCTCGACACAGCTGTATCGTCTATGAGTATGACTTATGGTCATTCAGCAACTGAAACAATTGCTGCAATCGTTGAAGGGACCGAGCGTGATACCGGGCTTGATTTAAACCACCTAGAAGAAATTGCCGCTTACTTTAGAGACGTACGTAAAAAGTACGCTGCGTTTGAAGGCAGCTTAAAAGGTGTTGATGGCCGAATTTTATTAGCCCAAGTGCCAGGTGGTATGTTAACTAACATGGAAAACCAGCTTAAAGAGCAAGGTGCTGCTGATAAACTAAACGAAGTGCTACTTGAAATTCCACGAGTACGTGAAGATTTAGGCTTTATTCCACTCGTTACACCTACCTCACAAATTGTTGGTACTCAAGCGGTATTAAATGTACTCACTGGTGAGCGTTATAAAACCATTACCAAAGAAACTGCTGGCGTATTAAAAGGTGAGTATGGTTCAACACCTGCACCAATGAATAAAGAGCTTCAAGAGCGCGTACTTGATGGCAGTGAAGCAATTACCTGTCGCCCTGCAGATATTATTAAACCTGAACTTGAAACTTTAGAAGCTGAGTTAAGCAAGCTTGCGCAGGAGCAAGGGCTAACTTTAGCCGATGAGCAAATTGATGATGTGCTTACCTATGCATTATTTCCACAGATTGGTTTGAAATTTATTAAAAACCGTAACAATCCTGATGCATTTGAGCCTGTTCCTAGCGCTGATGATAACGCCAATAAAGCACCTGAAAAATCAGCGGCAAACAATAAAAGCGTTAAGGCAGAGCAATACAGCGTTAAAGTAGACGGTAAAGTATACGATGTCGTGGTTGCTCAAGGTGGTGAGCTAAAAGAGGTGACGTTAAAAGACTCAGAGCATATTCCACAGTCAGCATCGGTTGCCTCGGGTGAAACTCTAAATGCACCACTGGCCGGTAATATTTTTAAAATTAAAGTAAAACCCGGTCAGGTAGTCAATGAAGGTGATGTGGTAATTATTATGGAAGCCATGAAAATGGAAACCGAAGTACGCGCCATGCATACCGGTACGATTGCTGAGGTGCTTGTTTCTGAGGGCGATTCAGTGTCAACCGGCGATGCAATGATTGCACTAGCTTAAGGAGTAAATAGAGGATGGATGGTATTTTAAACCTCTGGCATGCCACAGGCATTGCTAACTTTACATTTCCTGGGCTGATCATGATTGCCGTTGGTTGTTTGCTATTATTTTTAGCAATTGCCAAAAACTTTGAGCCGTTATTACTACTGCCCATTGGTTTCGGAGCTATTTTAACTAATATTCCAGTAGCTGGTTTATCAGATCCAGGTGGCTTACTTTACTATGTGTATTATGTTGGTATTGATACCGGTATTTTTCCGCTATTAATATTTATGGGAGTGGGGGCCTTAACTGATTTTAGTGCCCTGATTGCCAACCCGCGTATGTTGCTATTAGGTGCGGCAGCGCAGTTTGGTATTTTTGCGACGTTATTTGGCGCTATTTTACTTAACTTTATTCCGGGATTTGAATTTAGCTTACAAGATGCTTCTGCAATTGCGATTATTGGTGGTGCAGATGGGCCAACCGCTATCTTTTTAGCGTCAAAGCTGGCCCCAGATTTACTGGGCGCTATAGCGGTGGCTGCGTACTCGTACATGGCGTTGGTTCCTATTATTCAGCCACCTATTATGCGTGCGTTTACAACGCCTGAAGAACGTAAAATTCAAATGCCAGAACTGCGTAAAGTATCTAAAAAGGAAAAAATTATTTTCCCACTGATGGTGCTTACCTTAACTGCTATATTCTTACCTGCGGCAATTCCGCTGGTTGGTATGTTCTGTTTAGGTAACTTAATGCGTGAGTCGGGTGTAGTTGATAGGCTCAGCAACAGTGCGCAAAACGAAATCATTAATATCACCACCATATTTCTAGGACTTGCAGTGGGCTCTAAGCTTGCTGCCGAGCAGTTCTTAACAGTAGAAACTATTGGTATTTTGGTACTGGGTGCACTGGCGTTTGCTATTGGTACAGCCTCAGGTGTATTTATGGCTAAAGGCTTAAATAAGATATCAAAAACCCCCATAAACCCATTAATTGGTGCTGCGGGTGTATCCGCTGTGCCTATGGCAGCACGTGTTGTTAATAAGGTTGGGCTTGAAAATAACCCGCATAACTTCTTATTAATGCATGCCATGGGGCCTAATGTTGCAGGGGTGCTTGGTAGTGCTGTTGCGGCAGGTATTTTACTCGCTCTTGTGGGTTAAATATAATTTAGACTCAACCTATTAGCGCAGTTTACTGCGCTTTTTTTTGCATAAAATTCACTGTTTTGACTTAAGCGGTTTCTTGTATAGGGTTTTTTGTTTAAAGTAATCACTCTTCATTTTTTAAAGGGCTGTCAAAATGTTACACACTCCGCTGGCAAAATATCTCCCGAATGTAAGCAAACTTGTTTTTGGCTGTATGGGTTTGGGAGGCGCATGGAATAAAGATGCGATTACCAGTGCGCATTTACAACAAACTCATTCATGCATAGATGCCGCCATTGAAGGCGGAATTAATTTTTTCGATCATGCTGATATTTATACCTTAGGCAAAGCCGAACATGTTTTTGGTCAAGCTTTGGCTGAGCGACCAGAACTTAGAGAGCAAATGTATATTCAGTCTAAGTGTGGTATTCGCTTTGCTGATGATCAAAACCCACAACGTTATGACTTTTCAGCTGATTGGATTGAGCGCTCGGTAGAAGGCTCATTAAAACGATTAAATACTGAATATTTAGATATACTTATGTTGCATCGTCCTGATCCTTTAATGGAAGTAGAGGAAGTTGCACAAGTATTTAGTTGTTTAAAAGAAAGTGGCAAAGTGCGTCATTTTGCGGTGTCTAATATGTCGCAATATCAAATACGGTTTTTGCAACGCGCTTTAGATATGCCGATTGTGGCCAATCAAATCGAAGCGAGTTTACAAAAACATCAATGGGTTGATGAAGGCGTTTATGTGGGTAATGCCGATGGCAAGGATATTAACTTTACCCCAGGCAATATTGAATATTGCCGTGAGCATGAAATTCAGATTCAAAGTTGGGGCAGTTTATGCCAAGGCTTATACTCTGGTGGTGATTTATCAAAGGCCTCGCCTGCAGATATTAATACCAGTATTTTAGTCAGTAAGCTTGCCATACTTTATGGTACAACAGCAGAAGCTATCGTATTAGCATGGCTGCTGCGCCACCCAGCATCAATTCAACCAATTATTGGCACTACTAACATAGAGCGAATAAAAGCATCCTGTGATGCGGTTAATGTTAACTTAAGTCGTGAGCATTGGTATGAGCTATATATCAGCGCGAAAGGCTGCGCTTTACCATAACCTAGTGTAGGGTGATGATATGAACATATTTGTTATTTTAATTAGCTTAGTCATTGCTTTGGTGATCATTATTCCGTTACTGGAAAAATACCAAAGTAAAATGGGGCTTGAGAGCGCTACTAAATATAGTAAGTATATCTGGCCACTGGTGATGATCTCTTTGGTTGTGCAGCTTATTTATGTACTCGTAAATTAACTCTGAAATTTAGTACCAAGCAGCTTAGATACAATGGGTAATTCGTGAAACTATTCAAATATCTATGCTGGTTGGTATACTCATGACATACAAAAAAGCCTTTGCGGGTTATCCCTGCAAAGGCTTTTTTATTTAATCATTAAGCTTTTTATTTAAGTGCCAACTGAAGTTCTCGGTTACGCTCAAGTTGCGCAATAAAGTTATCAGCAATAGGCTTAAACTTAGCAAGCTCTGAGCGTGGTAATGGCTCAGATTTAGGTAGTTTCACAGTTTTGGGGTTACGATGAACACCGTTAACTAAAAACTCATAATGTAAATGTGCCCCAGTTACTCGACCTGTTGAGCCTACAGTACCAATTTTCTCACCTTGTTTGATTTTTTGCCCTGTTCTAACTAGGCGTTTATTAAGGTGTAAGTACTTAGTAACGTATTGTGTACCGTGGCTTATAAATACGTAATTACCGTTATATTTACTGTAGCCCGCTTTAATAACTTTACCATTACCTGATGATACAACAGGCGTGCCTGTACGCGCAGCATAGTCAATACCTCGGTGTGCTTTTACTTGTCCTGTAACAGGGTGTAAGCGGCGAGGATTAAAGCTTGAGCTAATATATTTAAAGTTTACCGGTGCACGTAAGAAGGCTTTTTTCATACTACGCCCTTCAGGGGTATAAAAATTACCGTCGGTGTGTCGAATTGCTGTGTAACGTTCGCCTTGATTTATAAATTCTGCGGCAATAATCTTACCGGTGCCAATAAATTCACCATCAACAAAATGAGATTCATATATTAAGCCAAATTCATCACCTTTACGGATGTCATTTGCAAAATCCACGTCCCAACCAAATATATCGGCAAAGTTCATGATTTGGCGCTCACTTAAACCAGCAGCAATCGCTGACGTCCAAAAACTGCTAGAAATTTCCCCACCGGCGGTTTTGCTCAGTGTTTCTATTTCTTTGCTGTCAATTGAAGTATCGTATTGGCCTTCGTCATTAAGGGTGACATATAAGGTATCTGTTTTAGATATAACGTAACGCAACTGAGCCAACGAACCATCTTTTGCAGTAGCAAAGCTTAGTGTTTCACCTGGATGAATTTTGGTAAGCTTGCGTGTTTCAGCATTTGTGTTAACCAGTTTATAAAGCGTTTGCGCAGAAAAACCAGCGCGCTTAAAAATGTTCGCTAAATTGTCACCATTTTTAACAAGGTGATCAACAAAATCATATTCTGGAAGCTTTTGTGCTGCTTGCTCTGAATTTAAGTCAGTGAGTTTTTCGTTTTCACCTACTTTTATTTGTAATTCGTAACGCTTACCAATCTCTAGCGTGTTCTCGCTATTGTCTTTGGATGCAGTGGCTTTTTCAGAAGGTAAAAAGGCTAAGGCAACAATAGCAGAAACCAAACCTAGAATAAGCATTTTGTGTTTTTTGGGGAGCGTGTTAACCACGTGGACCATAACGTGCCTTTTTCTGCTGTCAAGATAATAAATAGATTATATTGCAGGATATAACGAATAATCTATGAATACTAGTATTTTGTAGATTTAAACTCGCGTTAAATTAAGCTAAAATCATAGGGTATTCAGGCTGTTTGTGTGTAAAGTTGAATAACAGCACTATTTTATATTCTTGGATACTTTGCTTTTTCATCGTAATGTTAAATTAGCTTTTAAAACGATTTAATTGCGAGAAGTGATTAATTTACAAACTGTTTTTTGGTTTGTTATAAACACTTCTAGTGTATTATTAATCGCTCGTTTATATCCCTTTTTAGAACGTACGCCCTGCATTATAGTTGATGCTGCGATTAGTTAAAAAAGTTGTTCTAATTAAGTGGAAATTTGTTATGTTAGCTAAATAGTTTTATTTGCTTTGTTATAACGCGCTAACAATAAATCGTGAGCATATTACACCCCTTCGTTGTCAGAATTTTTTGGAGTAACACACAGTGGATTTACAAACCGCTCTAGCAGAGATAAAACGCGGTGCAGAAGAGATATTAATTGAAGATGAGTTAGTTGAAAAATTAAAGTCGGGGAAAAAGCTAAAAATTAAAGCTGGTTTCGATCCTACGGCTCCAGATTTGCACCTAGGTCACACTGTACTAATTAATAAAATGAAAACCTTTCAAGATTTAGGTCATGAGGTTATTTTCTTAATTGGTGACTTCACCGGTATGATAGGCGATCCAACGGGCAAAAATGTTACCCGTAAGCCACTGACTCGTGATGATGTGCTTGCTAATGCTGAAACCTATAAAGAACAGGTTTTCAAAATTTTAGACCCAGCTAAAACAACCGTCGCTTTTAACTCTACCTGGATGGAGACATTGGGCGCGGCTGGAATGATAAAATTAGCAGCTCGCCAAACTGTGGCACGCATGCTTGAGCGTGATGACTTTAAAAAGCGCTATGCTGGCGGTCAATCTATCGCAATCCATGAGTTTTTATACCCACTAGTGCAGGGCTGGGATTCAGTCGCACTTGAGTCTGATGTTGAGCTAGGTGGAACTGATCAGCGCTTTAACCTATTAATGGGTCGTGAGCTGCAAAAAGATGAAGGTCAAAAACCACAAACCGTACTAATGATGCCTTTACTTGAAGGGACTGATGGCGTTCAGAAAATGTCAAAGTCACTAGGAAACTACATAGGTATTACTGATACGCCTAGCGACATGTTTGGTAAAATCATGTCAATTAGTGATGTACTAATGTGGCGTTACTATGACTTGCTAAGTAGCCTTTCTATTGAGCAAATTGCAGCGCAAAAACAGCGTGTAGAGCAAGGCACTAACCCGCGCGATATTAAGATTGAATTAGCGAAAGAGTTAATTGCACGTTTTCACAGTGAAGCCGATGCGCAAGCTGCTCATGATGACTTTATTCAGCGCTTTCAGAAAAAAGCACTACCTGATGAAATTCCAGAGCTGACAGTTAATATTGATGAAGACACTATTTTAATTGCTAACTTACTAAAAGAAGCTGGCTTAGTGGCGAGTACTTCAGAGGCCATGCGTATGATCAAACAAGGCGCAGTAAAGCTTAATGGCGAAGAAAAAATTACCGATACCAAATTGGAAGTAGCAAAAGGAACAACCGCTATTTACCAAGTAGGTAAACGTAAGTTTGCAAATATTACTGTAGCCTAAAGCTTCAGAGATTATAAAAACCAGCTTCGGCTGGTTTTTTTATAACTGATCAAAAAGTTAGAACAGCCCTAATAATTTCAACGCTAATAATAATTAGTAGCCAAAAAAAACGGGCTTGATTTAGGGTATTGAGTAGCTTTGGCATATCATCGGCAATTGGCAAGCGTTCTACACCGACCCGCATTTTATTGAAACGCTGCTCAATATAAATAGCAGGCCCACCAAGTTGCACACCTAAAGATGCAGAGCACACACTTAATAACCAACCTGTATTTTTTTGATAAAAATGTCGGCCATAATGCTTAATATAATGCATGCTTTTTTTACTGGCTTTAAGTGAAGCTATTGTCAGCGCGAGTAACCGAATGGGAATGTATTCAATAATAAAAAGAATCAGTTTAAGCGGCGTCAAAAAAGAACTGTCGGGAGCTATATCAGTGCGCCACGCTTGTTGGATTAAGGTAAGCAAGCGGTAGGCGAGAGTAGCAATGGGGCCCAATAGTAAAAAAATGAAAATAACTACAAAATAATGACGTGCCGTTCTTAGTATGACACTTTCCATAACCGCTTTAATAATCCCTGGGTTTGAAAGTGCCTTAACTTCTCGGGCTACTAGTGGTTTTAATAATTCTCGAGCAGTTGATTTTTGATTTTTTTTGGTCAATTTCGCAATACGTATCGCTTTTTTATTTATGCTACTGCTTTCTAGGCACAAGTATAAAATAAGACCGGATAGTAGTTCAGGGTAAAAGGCAAACTCCAGCAGTAAAACCACAATAATCATAATCACAGTTAGAACAAGTGTGCTTGCTAGTAAAGCGGCTAAATAATGATATTGTTTGCTGTCTGCTTTTTTATAAACACGCCGGCCAATTGCGTTAAAAATGGCAGAAAGTATATGATTAGGGTGATACCAGCTAACTAAAGGTAAAAAGCGCTCAGCTAGGAGCGCACAAATAAATACAATAAAGTCCAAATGATTTTGAACAATATTATTGAGCATTTACAGCGTAACCGCTGTTAACTTTTCTAGTAATGCCACAACCATTTTTGATGAATTAATAGAGGCTGTTTCTAAGTACTCTTCAAATGATTGCGGTGACTCTTTGCCAGCAATATCAGACATTGAGCGAATAACAACAAATGGTGTGTTAAGTGCAAAACACGTTTGTGCAATTGACGCACCTTCCATTTCTACTGCTAGCATTGTAGGGAAGTCATTGCGTGTTTTTTCAATGCGAACAGGGTCACACATAAATGAGTCACCAGTACAAATTAAACCAACAAGCGTTTTTACTTCGCTGATTTGTGCAATTGTTTGCTCAGCGGCTTCTACTAGCTTAGGGTGTGCTGTAAAGCCTGCAGGCATTTGTGGTACTTGGCCAATTTCGTAACCAAACGCTGTTACATCTACATCGTGATGACGAACTTCTGATGAAATCACTACATCGCCAACGTTAAGCGAAGGGTCGAAACCACCGGCAGAGCCTGTGTTAATAACACAATCAGGCTTAAAGTTATCGATAAGTAAAGTGGTTGCAATAGTTGAAGCAACTTTACCAATGCCTGATTGCACTAAAGTAACAGTATTACCAGCAAGCTCACCAGTATAAAACGTAAAGCCTGCTTTGGTTAAAACCTGTGGATTTTGCATCGCTTCGCGCAAAATTTTAACTTCTGGCTCCATGGCGCCAATAATACCAACATTCATAGTGTTAAATTCCTAAGTTTGAATAGCCTGATTATACGTGAAGTCTGCTATAAAAAACAAAAAAGCGAGTCATTTAAAATGCTCGCTTTAATAGATTGCTTTAACTCAGTAGTTATATTTCAGCAAGGGCGGTTGAATGTGCTTTTGCTTGAGAAGGTGATAATACCGCAGGCTTATGGACTCTAGTACGAGTCGGGCGTGCAGGTTGTGATTTAGCAGGCTTGCCTAATTTAAACATAATGGCATCGCGAACTTCACTTGGGCGGTAGCCTGACTTTACTTTCATACGAATATGTGGAATGCCAGCGGCTTCTAATGCACCGTTAACAAACCAATCACGCTGTGCTTTGTGACCATCTTTGTTGGCATTATTAACTAAGTCAACCGCAGCCACTATGGTCATTTTTTCTTTGTCGACTAACACAAAGTCGAGCTGTTTGTTTTTTGCTTTAGCTAATGCCGCACGTTTAGATTTGACAGATAGACCTTGTTTACAGTCAATCACATCTATTAGTTTAACGCGACTAACAATTTTATATTGGTCGCCAACAGCGCGTTCTAATAAATTCAGAAACGCCCCTTCTACTTGGGTAAATACACTTTGCTTACGAGTAAAAGGATAAGGGTTTCCGCCGTCATCACTAAATTTTGACGCAACTACAGATGCCCCAACAACTAGCACTAATATTAATAATAAAGCGAATTCCATACGGTAACTCCATAACAACAAATTGACACTGCTTTTCTAAAGCAATTTATGTGCCCAAATAGTTGTTATGGTTATTTTAGATGCCGTTGGTGTTTATAGTGCTGTGTATCCGCCCTCTATACCTTTTACTGCAATCGCAACGGCATCATGCGCATGCAGAGATTCATAGTGGTTAATTTGTAAAAAATAGTCGCTAAACTGTTTTGCTTCTAAGGTAGTTTTAATTTTTCGTGCTGCGTCTTCACAAAACATCAAGTTTTGACCATTTAAACGAGCAAACTCTTGTTCGTCTTCACGTTTTACCGCGGCTTGTACTGGTGTTTTAAGCTCATCTTCTAGTAAGTTTATTAAGTTAACTACATCAAACGCTTGAATGTTTTGATCTAGCTTTACTTTAACATTAGCAATAGAACGCTGTGAATGCGGGGTTGCTACAATGCCTTGAGTTGTTCCAAGCCACTCTAAAACCTCTGATTGAGTTAGTGTTTCTTGAGCAAACTTTTCGCTAAACGCATTTTGGATAAGTTGACGAGCAAGGGCTGCAGAGCAGGGGCAGGTTGATGAGTAAGTAACATCAACACTTAGCTCAAAACTAATAACATCTTGGTTTATAGTACTGGTAAGTACAACTGGGTAGCTTTTCCAGCCGGCTTTGCCACTAAGTAATGATTTACGGCGCAGCGGTAATTCAAATTTAAATTCGATTTGTGCTTTATCGCTTAAGCCTTTATGGCTGGTGATAAAGGTATCTAATGCTTGTGCTAAGGTGTGCGGGTTGACCTGTTGCTCCGTTGAGAGGTGATCAAGTGCTAAAAACAGACGCGACATGTGGATGCCTTTGGCATCTTCTTGGTGTAAATTAACAAAAGCGCGAGCTTTTGCATTAACAGTAACTGGAGCTAAATCAAGAGATTCAAAAATAAAAGGCAGCTCTATATCGCCCATTCCTACCCAGTCTAATTTACCTGTTTGTAATGCTGCAGCTGTGTTAGCAATATCTGGCATAGTCGTTTGCATGATACGTTACTCGTTATTTGCAATATTTAAAACATCACATTTTACACTAAATAAAGAATTGCTGAAATGCAGCAAATAACAGCAAACATGAAATTTTACTGTTTTTATCGCACAACATGAAAATAGCTGATAGAAAATGCTAAAATTAGCTTTTAATCATACTTACTTATAAAAACTAAGCATTTAGCCAAGAGAAACACTGATATATGACAGATTCTTCTTTGAACCCGTGGGTTCGAGTACTTTCCAGTTCAATAACTCGTTTTGGTGAGTTTAAAACTGCAGCTATTTGCTATGCATTATTACTGACGGTATCGATGGTTTTATCGAGTATGTTTTACTATGTTGCTATTGGAGAAGTGAACTTAGTTGATATATTAGCTATAGTATTTTTTACCTCAGTTGTTTCTCCTTTGGTGATTAGCGTACTGCTAAACTCTATTCGGCAACTTGATGCCTCTTATGCCTATTTAGATAGTGCCACAAAACAAGAAAAGCTTTTAAATCAAACTCTCAAAGACAATATTAATCGTTTAAACATTGAAATTGACGAACGTAAAATGGCCTTCCATGCCAAGCATAGGGCAATAGAAGAGCTCAGACGTGAAATTGCAGAACGCAAAAAAACGCAACAAGAGCTCGCACAACAAGGTATGTTACTGCGCTCTATTGTAGACTCCTCACCAGATTTATTTTATTACCGTGATAACAATGGGGTGTTTGCCGGTTGTAATAAAATGTTTGAAGAGGTGATGGGCAAAACCAGTGGCGAATTAATTGGCAAAGCCGCAGAAGAGATATTTCCAAGCCACTTTTTATCTGAAGTATTAAGAACCGATGAGCAGGTTGAACGTACTCATCAAGGTTTAACTATCGATGTAGAATATTCTGTAAATGGTGAAATAAGATGGTTTGAACTGAGAAAGCTTCCCTTCATAAATGAGCAGGGCGATTACATTGGTTTACTAGCCTTTGGCCGTGACATTACCAGCCGTAAAGAAGCCGCGCAGGCACTGGAAACTGCTTATAAGGATAAAGGGAAATTTATTGCCACCTTGAGCCATGAATTACGCACTCCGCTCAATGGTATCGTTGGCTTAACTCGGATGCTATTGGATACTGAACTTAATAAACAGCAGCGTAGTTGGTGTAATACGGTGTTTTCAAGTGCAGAGACATTAGGTAATATATTTAACGATATTATAGATTTAGATAAGATAGATCGTGAGCAATTAGATATTGCTGCCAACGAAATTAATGTTTCTGACTTTATTAATGACGTGGTTAACTTTGCAGGCCTCATTGCGGAGCAAAAAGAGCTTTCTTTTGAAGTAAAACGCTCTGGAACACTCGATATATATGCTCTACTTGACCCCACTCGTTTACGCCAAGTGGTATGGAACTTAATTAATAATGCGGTTAAATTTACCCAGCACGGTAGTGTCACCTTAGATTGCGGTAGAGAAAACCGTGAAGATGGCCCATGGCTTATTATAAAAATACTCGATACCGGAGAAGGGATTCCACAAGAACAACTTACACGCATTTTTGATATGTACTACAAAGCACCTGATCTTAAAGGGACCAATGCGATTGGTTCAGGTATTGGCTTAGCCGTAACAAAAGCGTTAGTAAGTGCTATGAAAGGCATTATAACTGTTAATAGTACCCCAGGAGAGGGCAGCTGTTTTACTGTACAAATTCCGCTGAATTTATGTAGTGCACCTACCGAGCATAGTTATGTGGGACGTAGCTTATATATTTTATTAGTGGAAGATGTACCACTTAATGCTGAAATCGCAACTAACCTATTAGAACAGCGTGGGCATGAAGTGTTGTGGGCTGAAACGGGTGAAGATGCTTTATCGTTTGTAGAGACCGAAGATGATCTTGATTTAGTATTGCTTGATATGCAGCTTCCAGATATTAATGGTGATGAAGTAGCAAGGCAAATACGCGCACAAAGCCATTTTGATCAGCTACCTATTGTGGCACTTACCGCCAATGTTCGCAGTGCTGAAGAAGAGCTTGAGGGAATTTCTATTCAAGGAGCGTTAGCTAAACCAATAAACACCAGTAAGTTAGATAATATGCTCGCTGAACTCTTTGGTATTAAACAAGCGCAAACCGAGGCTCCTCAACGAGTAGTTAATCAAGAGTTGTTAAAACAAATAAATACTGACTTGTTAGATGTTGAAACCATTGAAGACTTTGTAAATTCGATGGGCGTTGAAGTATTTAAACGCAGTAGTCAGTTGTTTAAAAAGCTAAATCCGCAATACCAACATGAGCTATTAGAATCATTAAAAACAGCAGACAGAGAAGAATATAAATCCGTTGCGCATAAGTTAAAAGGTGCCGCTGGTTCGGTAGGTCTGAATGATGTGCAGTTGCATGCAAAGCAAATGGAGCATGGTGCGCTGGAACAAAGTGATGAAGTATTAACAGTTTGGCTTGATGAATTAGCAGACAAAATAAATGAAGGACAACAGGCCCTTCATTTATTTTTACAACAATTAGAATAAAAAACTAATTAGCTGTCGATTTTACCAATGAAGCGGTAACCTTCACCATGAATGGTGCTGATCAACTCAGACGTTGAATTGTCGCTTTCAAAGTGCTTACGAATACGTCGAATAGTAACATCAACTGTACGGTCGTTAGCGCGAAGTTCACGGCCAGTCATGTGTTTAATTAGTTGCTCACGGCTAAATATACGACCTGGTGAGTCAAGCATTAAACGCAGTGCTCTGTATTCCCCTTTCGGTAGACGTTTTGCGTCTCCATTTGGAGAAGTAAGGCAACGACTGTTTTCGTCAAGTTCCCAACCGTTAAAGGTGATCACGCCATTGGTTTCAATAGCTGATTCTTCACCACCTAGTGCGGTACGCGTAATTAAGTTACGTGCACGAATAGTTAATTCACGTGGGTTGAAAGGCTTAGTAATATAGTCATCAGCACCAATTTCAAGACCTAAAATACGGTCTACATCGTTGTCACGGCCTGTTAAGAAAATAAGACCAACTTTGCGTTTTTGGCGTAATTCGCGAGCTAAAATAAGCCCGTTTTTACCTGGCAGGTTGATGTCCATAACTACAAGATTGACGTCATCGTTATTTGTAAGCTTATCATGCATATCATCGCCATCAATGGCTTCAATAACTTTGTAACCTTCAGCTTCAAATAAACTAACGAGGTTTAGTCTAGTTACGTCTTCATCCTCTACGATCAGAATGACTGGCGTTTGCATCTTTAATTAACCTTTTTGGAGTGTGTTTTATTTATAAAATCGGCATGATTATCAGAGCCGACTACTAGAATTATAGGATTATATCTAAATGTTAACAAGTAAAAACAAATTAGATATAAACAGCTGCGTGCCCAAACCTACTATGACGTATTATTAAAAACCGCGGCTTAATTGATACTTAACGTTGAATGTATAATTTGAATTGTAGAGTCGAAGCCATTTCCCTTTAATAATTGATACATCCATCAACCACCTAAAGATACTTAAAATAATCAGACTAATTCAAAACGGAATTATATCACTTTCCAACTTTTCATCAATGTATGTGATATGTAAAACACAATTAAGTTCCTTAATTGTGTGAAATACAGCATTAATGATACAACTGTTTAGTTGGTTATGTCTTAGTATGGTCATAAAGTTGTAATTCAAGTGGGTAAAAGCGTTCTTTCGCTTTTAGAGTGTAATAATAAATCGGGCGCCTTGCTGATACTCGGTATCTAACACAATTTCTCCGGCTAATGCTTGAGTCACTAAATTGTAAACCAAATGCATTCCTAAACCACTCGCCCCTTGGCCGCGCTTTGACGTTACAAATGGGTCAAATATTTTTGCTCGTATACTATTTTCAACACCTAGCCCGTTGTCGGTGTAGGTAATTTGTGTTTTTGTTTTCGTTACCACAATATCAATCTGTACTTCATTGTCATCGCCAGCTTCAAAGCCGTGCAGCAGGGAATTTAAAATAAGCTGATGGAATACTTGCTGTAGTGGTCCTTTTTTACTTTCAACGGTTAAATCTGCTGGACAATTTATAAGAACTTTTGGGTTTTTAAGTTTTAGCTCTTGCCCCATAGACAGTAGCGTGTCGTTAATTAAGTGTTGTAAATTAACAGTGCTGGTTATTTCATCATCTTTGAGCACCGCGACTTTTTTAAAGTTAGAAATAAGTTCTGCAACGCGGTTTAAGCTGCTATAGATTAGGTCTAAGTTTTCAATACCATCATTAGTAAATTGCTCAAATTGACTCGCGGTTAATGATTTATTATGAAAATTAACCTGTAGCTCTGCGAGTTTATCTCGCAGTAAAGTAGAGCCTGTAATACCAAGTCCAATTGGTGTATTTACCTCATGAGCAACCCCTGCCACCATTTGCCCTAATGAAGCCATTTTTTTGTTTTCGACAATTTGAGTTTGGTATTGGTGCATCTTTTCTAGAGTAGATAACAGCTCTTTATTGGCCTCTCTGAGCGCAATAGTGCGTTGACTCACTTTCTCTTCAAGGTTTGAGTTTAGCTGCTTAATTTCTTGTTTATCTTCTTCATGGCGCTCTATTTGCCTTTGTGTGCGTGCAAGCATTACATTTAAGCTATTAGAAAGCCGAGTTATTTCAGTGAGGTTCGTTAAAGGCGCACGCGCATAGTAATTATGTTTTTTAGCTATGTTTTGCAACAACAAGCTTAAGTTTTCAATCGGGCTGGCAATCCTTTTTTGTAGCCTTAAAATAATCAAAGAAATAAAAATAAGTATTAAAGCCATAATAACGATATCAATTATAATCTTTTTAGTTATTAGCTGATTTAAGTTATCTAAGCTGCCTCTAATATAGACATAGCCAAGCAGCTGTTCATTATTGAGTATTGGGGTAATGTACTCAATGTACTCATCGCTAACTTGTGGTTCAGCAAAGTCATCAATGTTGTCCGTTTTAATAGGGACTGGTGGTGATTTTCGGGCATTAAAGCTGGTAAAAAAGACTGGCTTATTGGTTTGCTCATCTAAGGCATAAATATGTAAATTTGTGACGGATGATACTTGTTGAAGCAGCTTTAAGCGCCTTTCTTCTGCAGGCCTATTTTTATTTAGCAATGAGGGCATCGCGTCGAATGCAATGATCTCTGATACCAACACAAGCTTACTAATGAGCTGTTTTTTTTGCTCTTGCGCACTTAAATAGGTAGAAATTGAAAGCGATAATAACAAACAGATAGCTGTTATAAGCATGATGGTTTTAAACAATATGCTACGAATGCTATTTTGCTTTACGGTTTTGGGCATTGCGAGAAGGTCATCCGTGTCAATTGTGAGTCTAATGATAATAGTTTAGCAAAAACAGAAAAAAGTGAATTAAAAAGATTAGCTTATTTACACTTTTTATTTTTAGCTAATCTACTTATAAAACATAAATATGTGGCTAATATAGCCCATATTTATGTTTTGACAGGATATTAATAACTTATTTCAGCTACTGTATACGGCAAATTTATTGTTTTTAAATACTGTGTGGTAGCTGTCAAATTGGGTTTCTAAAATAGGTGGGTATTTCAAAAAGCTATTAGCTACTATAGTCAGTTTGCCTGCCTTAGTTAAATGTTGCTTGGCATGGGTTAAAAAAGATTCCGCAACGCTGTAGTCAGTTGCAATCCCAGTATGGAAGGGCGGGTTGCTAATAATTAAATCAAACTTGCCAGTAATATTATTTAAACCATCACTGAGTATGGCTTCACCGTTTACATTATTTAACTTAAGCGTTTGTGTTGTTGCATAGGCAGCAAGTGCACTTACGTCACTACAGGTAAATGTCAGAGCTGGAGTTTTTAGGCCTAAAAAAGTAGCAATAAGCCCTGCGCCACAACCAAAGTCAAGGACTTTTCCGTGTTTTAAGTTAGGAGCATTTTCTAGTAGCATTTTCGTTCCAGCATCTAGCGCACCATGATTAAACACGCCAGGAATACTGACCGCTGTAAACTCAATATCACTTACACTTACCGTAAACTCTTTATGGTAAGTACTAATATCAAACGCGCTATTGAGAGTTAGTTCTGAAAATGAATATAAAACACAATGTTTTGCTGAGTCTATTTTATTACTAAACTCGGCCTTACCGGCGAGTTGCTTTTCAATTGACTTAACACCGCTCTTGTTTTCGCCAACAACGAGTAGCTCTGCATCTTTGCTTATCACAGCACGTATGTTGTCTAACGCCATTAATAGCTCAGGTTTAGATTTAGGGTAATAAAGTATTACCAAATCATAATCGCCCGAATTAATTGTGTGGCTGATGGTTACGTCAATACCCGATATGTTTTTTGCAAATTCACCATTAGCGTGATTATAACTAAAAGCGGTTATTTTACTTTGTGGGTTGAGAGTTTTTAGCTCATTTAAAAAGCCATCTTGAACAAAGTTGACCACCAATATTGATTTACCTTTTAACTCTTCACTGTTACGAAGTAATAGTAGGCTCGGATTGGTTAATACGCTCATAAATGGCTTTACCTTACTTGATTATTTAATTAACGGTTACTTAGTACGTTCGAACATTAAATCCCATACGCCATGACCTAAACGGTGACCACGCTGTTCAAATTTAGTCAATGGACGTAAATCAGGGCGGGGGACATAGTCGTTAGTCTCAGATTGGTTTTTGTAACCTGGAGCTGCTTGCATCACTTCTAACATATGCTCTGCGTAGTTTTCCCAATCAGTTGCCATGTGAAATACACCACCGATTTTTAATTTAGAGCGAAGTTTTTCAGCAAACTCAGTTTGTACAATGCGACGCTTGTGGTGACGCTTTTTGTGCCATGGATCAGGGAAAAATAATTGTAAGGTTGATAAGCTTTCATCGCTTATACAATCAGCAAGAACTTCTACTGCATCGTGTTCAAACACACGCAGATTAGTAACGCCAGCTTCGTCAGCATCCATTAAACATGCGCCAACGCCTGGGCGATGAACTTCTATGCCAATAAAGTTAAGATGTGGTGCATTTTTTGCCATTTCAACCAATGACTTGCCCATACCAAAACCAATTTCTAGGACTACATCATTGTCATTGCCAAAAACTTCGCTTAAATCAAGTAGGCCGTTTTTATGCTCAAGCCCCATTGTTGGCCAGCATTTTTCGATTGCAGCAGCTTGGCCTTTGGTTAATCGACCTTCGCGTTTTACAAAACTGCGAATAGTGCGGATATACTTACCTTCTTGCTTAGCTTGCTCAAGGTTGTTGTTACTTGATTCACTCATATTATTGGCCTGACAAAACAATGTGTTTAAAAATGGTTGCGTATTATCCCTGACCAGCGCTAGGTTGACAAGCATTAGGGCGTTATAGCTTGATCTTTTCAGTCACTACAATAGACTGAGCCGCCATTGAGCATTAGTAAAAAAGTAAATATGTTGGATTTAAAAAAACAGCAGTCAGCTTGGTTTTCCAACCAAGTAGTTGACTGGTATCACCTTCATGGGCGCAAAACGTTACCATGGCAATTAGCTAAAACACCTTATAAAGTGTGGGTATCTGAGGTGATGTTACAGCAAACTCAGGTTGTCACTGTTATTCCTTATTTTGAAAAGTTTATGCAAAGCTTTCCCGATATTATTGCTTTAGCAAATGCTGATGAAGATCAGGTTTTGCATCATTGGACAGGTTTAGGTTATTACGCTCGTGCACGCAATTTACATAAAACCGCTAAAATAGTTCGAGATAAATACCAAGGTCAGTTTCCTAGCACGCTTGAAGAAGTAATGGATTTACCCGGAATAGGGCGCTCTACTGCTGGTGCTGTTTTATCATTATCTTTGGGGCAGCATCACCCTATTCTTGATGGCAATGTTAAAAGAGTGCTTGCTCGTTTTTTCATGGTTGAAGGTTGGTATGGGGTTAAAAAAGTAGAAAATCAGCTTTGGCATTTAAGTGAACAACTCACTCCTAAAAATAATGTGACAGAGTTTAATCAAGCTATGATGGATTTAGGTGCAAGCTTATGTTCGCGCAGTCGCTTTGATTGTGAGGTATGCCCATTAAATAGCCGTTGTGGTGCGTTTAACGCTGGTAAAGTTAAGGAGTTTCCTCACTCTAAGCCTAGAAAAGTAGTGCCTAAAAAAAGCTGCCACCAGTTAATTATCAAGCATAACGACAAAGTGCTCATGGAAAAGCGCCCGAACAGTGGTATTTGGGGCGGATTATTTGGATTTTTTGAATTTAATGAGTACAGCGAGCTCGAAACTTTTTTAGCGCAACAAGGGCTTAAAAGTGACCTTAATGAAGTAACGCCTTTTACTCATGTATTTTCACATTTTGAGCTGACGATTAACCCGCATGTACTTAATATTGAGAAAGCCCCGGATGTTGTTAATGACAAGCAGCTGGTGTGGTATCCACTCGATCAATCAATAGAAGTAGGGTTAGCGGCACCGACTAAAAAGTTGGTTAAACAAATTACGGCAATAGTATAGAATAGCGTTATATTTAGCATTAAGGGGAACAATCATGGCACGTACAGTATTTTGTCAAAAGTTACAAAAAGAGGCCGAAGGCCTTGGTTTTCAGTTATACCCTGGTGAACTTGGTGAGAAAATTTTTAATAATATTTCTAAAGAAGCCTGGGGGCAATGGCAGCATAAACAAACTATGCTGATCAACGAAAAGCATTTAAACATGATGGATCCAGAGCATCGTACTTTTTTAGAAGAGCAAATGGTTGGCTTTTTGTTTGAAGGTAAAGAAGTTGAGATTGAAGGTTATAAGCCAGTAGAAAAATAAATTAACTGTGCTTAGGATAATTAATAAAAAAGGGCTATGAGCCCTTTTTTATATTGTGTATACCGATGAATATTTTAGTTAAATCAAGTCATCTTGCTGATCGCTGTTTCTAATTTGTTCTTTTAAAAACTGTGCTGCTCTTGAATATTCAATTTCAAGCTCATCTCTCATCTTAATTAATTCATCAGCTTTTATTTCATCACTTTTACACTTATCTTCAAATGACTGCGCTAAATCAGCAACAATGTTAGCTCCTACTGTCTTCGATATAGATTTTAATTGGTGGCAAGCGGATAAAATTTCAGCTTTGTTACTTTGCAACACCGCGAAGTTAATCGCTTTAATTTGTTCTTGGCTCTGCTCTAAATACATTTTAAAAAAGCGGATTATTTTAGCGTCATCGCCATTTATATACTTATTCGCTGACTCCATATCAATAGGCATGATTGGTTTTTCGGTCGAATTCACCTGTTGTGGTTGTTTGCTACATAAGTCATTCCATTGCTTTAATGTGTCCTCAAGTGCATTTAACTCAATAGGTTTAGTAATAAAGTCGTTAATACCTACAGCTAAACATCGCTCTCTCTCTCCTTTTAGAGCATTGGCAGTAACAGCAATAATATAAGGTTGTGCGTCAATCGATTCGAGCAATGACGCTTCTTCTCTAATTTTTTCAACCATATCGTAGCCAGACATTTTTGGCATATGTAAATCGGTTAAAATGAGCGAGTAGCTATTTTTACGCCACATATCTAGGCCTTCTTCACCGTTATTAGCCACCTCTACACTGTACCCTAGTATATGTAATTGTTCGGTGAGTACCTCTTGATTTAATAGGTTATCTTCTACCAATAATACTAGCCTATTTGCTGCCAGCGCTTCTTCTGAGTTTAGGTAGTGATTCATCGTTCTGGCTTTTTTAACTTGCTTAGGTTTATGCAAACCTGCAGCCACCAAAATTGAAAGCATGAAGTTAGATTTACATAATGGAGAAGCATTAATATAAAAAATACTTTTATGATTAATTACTGCTTCATCTAATTTACTTAATACCACCATTTGCTGGTTATTATCTTCTAGTGAGTAAAGTAAACTTCTTAGTAAGGTACTAATACTATTCATGTCTTCAATGCCATCAACAACCCAAATAATATCCTTGGCATCTTGGTGAGCTTCTACATCTTGTTGTTCATGAGCATAGGTTATTTTAGCCCCCATAAATGACAAGTAACGATAAATTACTTTACCGCGCTCTGCGTCGCTGCTGACAATAATGACATGTTTACCATTAAGTGTATTTTTATGGGCAAATTCAGTTTTACCTGCAGTTGAAAAAGGCAGTTCAACGGTAAATTCACTTCCAATCCCTTCATGGCTTGTTACATGTATAGTACCAAGCATTAGCTCGGTTAAGCTTTTACAAATTGAAAGACCAAGCCCTGTTCCACCGAACTCTCGCGTAATTGAGCTTTCTGCTTGAGTGAACGGGTTGAAAATTTTTCTTAACTGAGATTGGCTCATTCCTTTACCGTTATCACTTACACAAAAACGCAATGTAAAGTGATCGGCGGTGTTATTTGCTACCTCTACTGATATTCTTACTTTCCCCTTCGTTGTACCATTGGTGCTAGTAAATTTAATGGCATTACTACATAAGTTATATAGCACTTGGCGAACCCTGCCTGAGTCGCCCATAAGGTTATTAGGAATATCGGGTGCAATTGATAAATCGAGTTCTAAATGACGGTTTTTAGCAACCGACGATAATACCTTGGCTACTTCTTCTAGTGTATCTGCAATAGAAAACGGAACAGGATCTATGTTGAGCTTTCCAGCCTCAATTTTAGAAAAATCTAAAATATCATCTAAAATACTCAGTAGCGAAAATGCGGATTCACGAATAATAGTACTAAGGCGTTGCTGAGCACCATCAAGCTCTGTTTGGCGAAGTAAATCAATGGTGCCAATAACACCATTCATTGGTGTTCTTATTTCATGACTCATGGTGGCTAAAAAGGTGGTTTTAGTTTCACTCGCCTTTAACGCTTTTTGAGTTTGTTTTTCTAATTCAAATGTTCTGCTTTGTACTTCTGTTTCCAGACTGGTTTGTAGCCTTTTTAATTCTTTTTGTGCAGCTTGGTCGTCAGCTAGAACCATACTTACTTTTTTCAGCAATAAATTAATTTGTTGAGCAACGGTTTCTAACCCTCCATCAAGTTGCTCATCAAGCGTGCTTTGATAATTATCATTTTGTGTAATAGCCTTGAGTTCTTGAGTGAGAGAATCGGTATTTTTATGTAGTCGTTTTTTAATGTACTTATTAAACGCTATAGCGAATGCAAACAATGCGATCAGAGCAACAATAGCGGCAAGATATGCACTCATTGATAAATTTTGTGTCGATGATGAAATTAAAGGTTGTTTCTGCTCAATGATAAGCTCAGCAATTACTTGTCCCTCTGATGAGATTAAATGATGCAGAGTATTTTGCTCTTTAATGTATTTGCTAACAGCTAAAGGTGCAATCACTATACTATTATTGCTATAAACTAACTCGGCTTTATTATTTGCATTAAAACGATGCAGAGTATATTTAAAGTCATTATTGAGTAAGCTTGCAATATCAAGAAGTAATTTGGCTTTGTTTTGCCCGTATGTTGTTAGTGCTTCAACAATGGGCTGCTCAAGGCGTTCAGCAAGTTTTGTGAGTGCAATAGTAGAGGATTGGGGAAGTTCATTGTTCTCAGCATTGCTTTGTGAGTAAAGCGAATAGGCGACTATAAATAATGTGGAAATTATAAGGTTACTAACTAAAAATATAGGTAGTAGGCCCTTTATTGCTGAAGAGAACTTACTCTGCATGAGTTTTCCTATCGTGGTTTTATTAAAACGGTAAGCCTGTACCGAAAGCTATTGACTAATCGTAACACCTAAAAAAAATAATTCACTACGTTTTTTAAACTCTTTTGTTGAATAAATGCACGGTATGAACGAGATTTGTTGTTAGTTGTTTGAAAACCGTTCAAACAGTTGCAAAGGATAAAAAAAAAGTTGACTTGTAAGGGTAAAACTCGTTTAATACGCCGCACGCCCAGATAGCTCAGTCAGTAAAGCTATGTGGGAGTCGAATTATTAATCCGTTGTGATTACTAATAAGCACTGTTAAGTGCCTCGATAGCTCAGTTGGTAGAGCAGAGGATTGAAAATCCTCGTGTCCCTGGTTCGATTCCGGGTCGAGGCACCATTTACAAAAAAGTTATCAATCTTTAAAATTGATAAAGTGCCTTAGCACACAGTTTTGTGTGCCGACTTAGCTCAGCTGGTAGAGCAACTGACTTGTAATCAGTAGGTCAACCGTTCGACTCGGTTAGTCGGCACC